>CALYAB010000006.1 GCA_944393395.1 uncultured Clostridia bacterium | reverse complement strand
CTATGTTTTTTCAATATTTTTTAGATAAAAATTATGTAGGCATTTTTTTATTTTGCCTACATTAATTTTACACTAACAGTTGTTCTGGAGTAACATTGGGAAGAATTGCAGAAATACCTCAAAATGCAAAGCCAGGTATAATAAATCAAGCTTTATTAAAAATTTCTTTAAATAATAATATAATGTTAAATGATTTTTTTGTATATCTATTTAGAAGTGAATATGTACAAAATAAGTTATTTGGATTTAGTAGAGGAAGTGGAATACCTAATTTTCCATCAATGAAAGAAGTAAAAAAGGTGAAGTTTTTTACTCCTTCTATTGATGAACAAGAAAACTTTGTTAATATAATAAAAAGAATAAAAAAGAGTAAAGATATAATTAATAAAGATATACAAAATTTGACAAATTTGCTTAGAGGGAAAATGAATAGCTATTTTAAGTTATAATTTACATTAAAAAATCTGCTTTACATGGCGAATATAAGGAATACCATTATTAAGAAAAATTTCAATTACATCAACACGAATAAAAACATTATTAATATTATTTTTATATAAATAATAATTACAAGCTTTAAATAAATGATTTTGCTTATTTATAGTTACTGATTCTATAGGATAACCATAATTAAAATTTGTTCTTGTCTTTACTTCAATAAAGACAAGTTCATTTTTTAAATTATCTTTAGCTATAATATCTATTTCACCTTGGTAACAATGAAAATTCCTTTCAAGTATAGAATAATTATTTTTTTCTAAATATTTACAAGCAAAATCCTCTCCATACATTCCAGTTAGTTTTCGAATATACATACATAACCTCCTGACACTTTTTTTATATATCCTTCTAATTCAAGAAAAAATAAGCAATTAGAAACTTCAGAAATTGATTTAGAAGTTATTTTACAAATTTCATTTATAGATATAGGTTTAGTTGATATTAGACTATATATAGGTTCATATTTAGAGTTTTCTAATTTCCTTTTTTTAATACTAATTGAATTATCAGAGGAAATAGACAAGTTAGTAGATAGAACTGAAGAAGGAAGTGCTACATCTGAATGATTTAATTGTATTTTTCTAATATTATTTAATTGATTAACTAAACTTTCTAAAGATTTAAATTCTTCTAATATATCTTCTGTATCTGTAACAACAATGGCTCCATTTCTAATTAAAGTATTTGTTCCAATCCCATGAGTATTCCAAATTTCATGAGGTAAAGCAAAAACCTTTCTATCTTGCATATGAGCTAATTTAGCGGTTACACTTGTACCACTTCTAAAAGTAGCTTCTACAACTAAAATTCCCATAGATAAACCACTAACAATACGATTTCTTTCTAAAAAATATTCAGATTTATGTTTGGTATCAGGTGTATATTCACTAACAATCAATCCATCATTATCTAAAATTTGTTTATATAATGTGATATTTTCTTTGGGAAAAATATTATCAAATCCACAACCAAGAACAGCAATAGTTTTTCCAAGCTGGTTATAAGAATATGTGTGAGCGATAGTATCTATTCCGTGAAGCCAATCCACTTACGATAGTGATTCCATATTGAGATAACTCATAAGAAAATTTTTGAGCTAAAAGCTTTCCATTTTCTGTGCAACTACGAGAACCGATTATTGCAATAGAGGGATTATTTAGTAAGTGAAGGTTACCTTCTAAATATAAAGTCTGGGGTGGATTTGGTATGCTTTTTAATTGTTTGGGATAAAGTTTATTATCAATATTAATTTGTTTTATAAGATCAATCCTTTCAAAAAATAATTATAAATATTAAAGGTCAATAGTTACTATTCACGGCCTAAAAACATCTAAGGCTTTGTGATATATATTATCTACACCAATATTTTCTATCTAAACTTCTATATTGAATTGCTTCAGCTAAATGAGGTGTTTCAATATTAGTAGAATTATCTAAATCTGCAATTGTCCTTGATACTTTTAGAATTCTACTGTAAGCTCTGGCACTAAAACCAATTTTATTAAAAGCAGTTTCCAAAATTTTTTTACTACTTTTAGAGAGTTTGCAATACTTAGAGATTAAACTAGGTGTTAATTCTGAATTAGATATAATATTATGATTTTTATATCTATTTATTTGTATATTTCTAGCCTTATTTACTCTTTTCCTAATTTCACTAGATGACTCAGAAGGTGATTCATCTTCTAGCTTTTGATAACCAACACTGTTTACTTCTATATGTATATCAATTCTATCAAGAAGAGGACCACTTATCTTATTAATATATTTTTGGATTTGTTCTTCTCTGCAACTACACTGTTTTTCAGTAGAACCATAATATCCACAAGGACAGGGATTCATACTAGCAATGAACATAAAATTACAAGGATAAGTTGTTGAAAAATTGACTCTGCTAATAGTTACAATTTTATCTTCTAAAGGGCCTCTTAATACTTCTAAAGTAGATTTATTAAATTCAGGTAATTCATCTAAAAACAAAACACCATAATGTGCCAAGCTAATTTCTCCAGGTTTAGGATTTCTACCACCTCCAACTAAAGAAGTCTCAGTGATTGTATGATGTGGACTTCTAAAAGGTCTTTTAAAAATAAATGGAGTATTTTCAGATAACAATCCAGATATACTATGAATTTTAGTGATTTCCAGAGCTTCTTCAAAAGTTAAGTCAGGTAAAATCGAAGGAAGTCTACGAGCTAACATGGTTTTTCCTGAACCTGGGCTTCCGAATCAAAATACAATTATGCCCACCAGCAGCTGAAATTTCTAAAGCTCTTTTAACATTTTCTTGTCCTTTTACTTCTGAAAAATCGAATTCATAAGAAGAATTAATATTAGAATTAAAATTAACATTTTTGGATTTGGTGATAGTAATTTGATTATTTAGATATTGAATAATTTCATTTAAAGAAGAAACAGGTATAATTTCAAGTTCTTTGATAATAGAAGCCTCTGAGGCGTTAGATTTTGGTAAAATAACTTTTTTAATTCCTAAGCGTTTAGCTTCGATGCAGATAGGGAGAACTCCTTTTATATTTTCAATAGAGCCATCTAAGGAAAGTTCACCAATAAAAATAGTATCATTTAAATTTTCGTTAGAAATAACATTATTTGCAATTAAAATTCCAATAGCTATAGGTAAATCAAAAATTGAACCTTCTTTCTTTGTACTAGCGGGAGCAAGGTTTACAACAATTCGTCGACTGAGAAATTCAGAAGTGGAATTCCTTATAGCTGTTTTAACTCTTTCTCTTGATTCTCTAATGCTGGTATCAGGTAACCCTACTATTTCAAAGGAAGGCATACCAGCAGATACATCTACTTGAATGTTTACTAAATAACCTTGCAATCCGTGCAAAGCAATACTTTTTACAATTGATAACATTACATCATCCTTTCTGTTTATATAATTTTATTAATGGAAAATTGAATTTTATAGAAATTGTATAAGAAGTAAAACAATGATTATGTAAGATTTAATTAGTGATTAGTATAAATTTATATTGATGAACAAAGTATATATTGGTTTACAGAATTTGTCAACTGTTTTTAGAAAAATTTTATATTTTTTATGTTTTATAAAATTCAAAAAACTATAGTTACAAAAAAGAAAACAAAAAGAAATGTAATTGAAATAATCGGTCAAAGTTGAATATCCGTATGAAAGAATGAACTAATTAAATTTTAACAAAGTAAATCCATATTTACAAGAATATATAAAAAATATATATTTATTATATATATATTTACATTATAGGAAATTGCATTTTCTATAATGAAATAACAAAATTGCACAGAAAAATTGTTTTACAATTTTTCGTGTTGACAAATCTTTACGCTTCTTTGAGAATTTAAATATATATAGTTAAATTAGAAAAGTAGAGAAAAGTTCTCTCAAAGCGAGATTTGTCCTATTTTGAGTTGATGAGAGGGGAAAAGATGAAAAAATATTCAACAAAAATTTGGGTAGAAATAATAATATTTATTTTAATAATAAATATACTTTCAATTGTGTATGCAAGTTATAATATCATAAAAACATATATAATTGACAATGGATATTTGTATAAAGAGAATGATGGAATAACAGTAGAAGAGTATAAAGAGAAAAATGGCAATCCTTCTATGCAAATATATAGCAAATCAGGAGAAATATTAGGAGACGAAGATAAAGTATCAACAGGAGATATTGCTGAAGAAAATGGAGTGGAAGATACTATTGTTCTTAGAGGGGATTTGAATGGTGATGGAAATATGGATGAAAATGATTTCTTAGCCATAAAAGAACATATTATCGAGAAAAATATTTTACAAAATGAATATGAAGAAGCAGCTGATTTAGATGAAAATGAAGATATAAACCTTACTGATGTCTTATTGTTTAAGAGAATAAGAAGTAGAGAAGATATTCCTGTAGAAGGGATAAGTTTAGATAAAGAAAATTGTAATATTATTGTAGGGGAAGAAACAACATTAACAGCAACAGTTTTTCCTGAAAATGCCACTAATAAAAATGTAACGTGGAATTCTAGTAATACAGATATAGCGGTTGTGGATGCTAATGGAAAAGTAACTGCGATAAAAGCAGGAACAACTATAATAACAGCAACAACAAATGATGGAAATTATACAGCACAATGTGAGATACATGTATTAGAAAGAAGTTTAGAGAAAATAGAAATTATTAAAGAACCAAGCAAGAAAACATATATCCAAAACTATGAAGAATTAGATGTAACAGGAGGAAAAATCAGACTAACATATAATGATACAACAACAGAAGAAATAGATATAACTTCTGACATGGTAAGTGGATTTGATAATACAGAGTTAGGACCACAAACATTAACAGTAACATATGAAGGAAAAATGGCGACATATGAGGTAACAATAGTAGCGAAAGAATTAGAAAAAATAGAAATTGTCACAGAGCCAAGCAAGGAAACATATATCCAAAACTATGAAGAATTAGATGTAACAGGAGGAAAAATTAGATTAACATATAGTGATACAACAACAGAAGAGATGGACATAACTTCTGACATGGTAAGTGGATTTGACAACACAACATTAGGTCCACAAACACTAACAGTAACATATGCAGGAAAGACAGCAACATATGAAGTAACGATAATAGCTAAAGCATTAGAAAAAATAGAAATTGTTACAGAACCAAGCAAGAAAACGTATATCCAAAACTATGAAGAGTTAGATATAACAGGAGGAAAAATTAGATTAACATATAATGACACAACAACAGAAGAAATAGATATTACAGAAGAGATGGTAACAGGATTTGATAACACAGAATTAGGTCCACAAACACTAACAGTAACATATGAAGGAAAAATAGCGACATATGAAGTAACGATAATAGCTAAAGCAATAGAAAAAATAGAAATTGTTACAGAACCAAGCAAGGAAACATATATCCAAAACTATGAAGAATTAGATGTAACAGGAGGAAAAATTAGATTAACATATAGTGATACAACAACAGAAGAGATGGACATAACTTCTGACATGGTAAGTGGATTTGACAACACAACATTAGGACCACGAACACTAACAGTAACATATGCAGGAAAATCAACAACATATGAAGTAACGATAATAGCTAAAGCATTAGAGAAAATAGAAGTTGTTACAGAACCAAGTAAGAAGACATATATCCAAAACTATGAAAAATTAGATGTAACAGGAGGAAAAATCAGACTAACATATAGTGATACAACAACAGAAGAAATAGATATAACTTCTGACATGGTAAGTGGATTTGATAACACAGAATTAGGTCCACAAACATTAACAGTAACATATGCAGGAAAATTAACAACATATGAAGTAACGATAATAGCTAAAGCATTAGAAAGAATAGAAATTGTTACAGAACCAAGCAAGAAAACATATATCCAAAATTATGAAAATCTGGATGTAACAGGTGGAAAAATTAGATTAACATATAATGACACAACAACAGAAGAAA
Source organism: uncultured Clostridia bacterium (assembly GCA_944393395.1). Lineage (GTDB taxonomy): Bacteria > Bacillota > Clostridia > TANB77 > CAG-508 > CAG-269. The sequence continues at coordinate 35,416 of CALYAB010000006.1, read as the reverse complement.
TAGATATTACAGAAGAGATGGTAACAGGATTTGATAACACAGAATTAGGTCCACAAACACTAACAGTAACATATGAAGGAAAAATAGCGACATATGAAGTAACGATAATAGCTAAAGCATTAGAGAAAATAGAAGTTGTTACAGAACCAAGCAAGAAAACATATATTCAAAACTATGAAGAGTTAGATATAACAGGAGGAAAAATTAGATTAACATATAGTGACACAACAACAGAGGAAATAGATATCACAGAAGAAATGGTAACAGGATTTGACAACACAACATTAGGTCCACAAACACTAACAGTAACATATGAAGGAAAAACAGCAACTTTTGAAGTAACAATTATTGAGGAAAGAACAGCAAAATTAGATAAGTCAAACATAGAGTTAAATGCTGGAGAAGAAACAACACTAACAATTACAACAACTCCTGATAATGTACAAAAATCATATACTTCAAAAGTAGAAAATTCATCAGTGGTAAAGATAGAAAAAACAGACACATTTGGAGTATTAAAATTAACAGGTTTAGCAAGAGGAACAACAAAAATAACATTTGTAGTGACTGTTGATGGAACAGAAATAACATTAGAATGTAATGTCACAGTAAATGCACCAGATATACCAGTAACAGGAATAACACTAAATAAAACAGAAATTACATTAGAAAAAGGACAAACAGAAACAATAACAGCTACCATAACACCAGAAAATGCAACAAATAAAAAATTTAACTGGGGATCAGATAATGCAGAAGTTATAAAACTAGTATCATCAGAAAATGGAGTGTTAACAATAGAAGCATTATCAGAAGGAGAAGCAACAATAACTGCGACTACAGAAGATGGAGAACACACAGCAAAATGTAAAGTTACAGTAAAAGGAAGTGAAACAGAAGAGCCAGGAATAAAATTAGACAAAACAAGTGAAATTATTGCAAGTGCAGAAACATTAGATATAACAGCGCTAAAGACAGGAACAGAACAAAATATCAATTGGGAAACTAGTAATTCAGTTATTGCAACAGTAAGTGCTACAACTGGAAATACTATAAAAGTAACAGGAAAAAAAGCGGGAAAAGCAACAATAACAGCAACAACAGAAGATGGTAATTATACAGCAACTTGTGAAATAAATGTAGTATATCCAATAACAGGGGTAACAATTAATGAAGAAACAGAGAGTGTACAAGTAGGAAGTGAAACACTTTTAACAGCTGTATTAAATCCAATAAATGCAACCAATCAAAATGTTACTTGGAGCTCAAGCAATGAAGAAATAGCAACAGTAAATGAATATGGAAAAGTAACAGGAATAAAAGAAGGAAATGTAGAAATAACAGTAACAACAGAAGATGGAAAGCAACAAGCAACATGCCCAGTAGAGGTAACAGCTAAAAAAGCAGAGACATCAGCATCAGAATTTACATATACAACACAAAATAACAAGATAATTATAACAGGATACACAGGTTCTAATACTGAGGTAGTAATACCAGAAAAAATAGATGGAATGCCTGTAGAGACGATAGGAAATTCTGCAAAAGTATCTGGGTTTGACAATGTAACATCTGTGGTATTGCCGGATACTGTAAAGAGAATAGAAGGAACAGCTTTTAGAGGATATACAAAACTTACAAATATAGATTTGAAAAATATAGAAACAATAGGATATTCAGCATTTAAAGAATGTACGGGACTTCAAAAGATTACTTTACCAGATACATTAACAAGGATTGAAGATAGTGCTTTTTATGGATGTACAGGACTAAATTGTAATTTGATAATTCCAGATTCAGTTGATACAATGGAAAGATTATGCTTTAATAATTGTAAAAAACTTATCAAAATAAAATTATCTGTAAACTGCTCAAAAATTCCATACGGGGCATTTAATTCAACAGGATTAACTGGACCATTAGAAATTCCAGAGGGAGTAGAAGTTTTGGATGGACAATGTTTTCAAGGAACTAATTTTACAAGTGTGAAATTTGCAGATAGTGTTAAATATATATATCAAAATGCTTTCAGGAGTTGTAGTAGTAAAATGGAAGGAGAATTGATTTTACCTAAGAATTTAATACATTGGGGAGATGCACAATTTGATCATGCCAATTTTACAAATACTAGTATAAAGATACCAAAAAGCTTAGAAATAATAGGAGGAGATGCTAATCCATATTTCTATGAAACATATCGTACAGAAAATACAGGATATGGTACACATTCATTTTATAATTTGGCACCTACAACATTAAAAGAATTTATTGTAGAAGATGGAAATACAAAATTTAAGGCCGTAGATGGTGTACTATTTACAGCTGATGGGAAAAGATTAGTTTCATTCCCATGTGCAAAAATTGTGGAAAATGGAACTTACCAAATACCAGAAGGAGTGGAACAAATTGATGAGTTAGGATTCAGTAGAGCAGGATCTTCAGCAGGTAATTTAACTAAAATTATTTTACCAAGTACTTTTACTATTAAAGAACATGGACCAGATAACTTAAATTGTAGTGAAAAATATGCAGATTCAGCAAGTTTTAACACATTAAGTTCAGCTTTTTATGTATATAATGGAATTAAGGAAATAGAGGTAAATGAAAATAATCCTAACTATAAATCCATAGACGGATGTGTATATTCAAAAGATGGAAGTATTTTGTGGTATGTTCCTGTGAAAAAAACAGGAGATTTAACAATACCAGAAGGAACAACTACAATAGCTCATGGAGCCTTTTATCCAGAAGGATCTGTAAGTTATTGTTCAATCGGAATTACTTCACTTCATATTCCTGCCAGTTTAAAAGATTTTTCTGGATATGTATTGAAATGGATAAATAAATTGCCATCTAGTTGTACAATAACAGTAGATGAAAATAATCCATATTGGACTGTGGATTCAAATGGAGATATTGTAGCAAGGAGTTTAGAAAGTATAGAAATTTTAAACATGCCAAAGAAAACTAACTATATTCAAAATCGTGAAAATCTAGATGTAACTGGAGGAAAAATAAAATTAATATATAATGATGGTTCTACAGGAGAGAAAGATATTACAACAGAGATGATAACAGGATTTGATAATACAGAATTGGGGCCAAAAACTCTAACAGTAACATATGAAGGAAAAACAGCAACTTTTGAAGTAACAATTATTGAGGAAAGAACAGCCAAATTAGATAAGACAAACATAGAGTTAAATGCAGGAGAAGAAACAATACTAACAATTATTACAACTCCTGATAATGTAGAAAAATCGTATACTTCAAAAGTAGAAAATTCATCAGTGGTAAAAATAGAAAAAACAGGCACATTTGGAGTGTTAAAATTAACAGGACTAGAAAAGGGAACAACAAAAATAACATTTGTAGTGACTGTTGATGAAACAGAAATAACATTAGAATGTAATGTTACAGTAAAAGGAAGTGAAGCAGAAGAACCAGAAATAAAATTAGACAAAACAAGTGAAACTATGGCAAGTGCAGAAACATTAGATATAACAGCACTAAAGACAGGAACAGAACAAAATATCAATTGGGAAACTAGTAATTCAGTTATTGCGACAGTAAGTGCTACAACTGGTAATACTATAAAAGTGACAGGGAAAAAAGCGGGAAAAGCAACAATAACAGCAACAACAGAAGATGGAAATTATACAGCAACTTGTGAGATAAATGTAGTATACCCAATAATAGGGGTAACAATTAATGAAGAAACAGAGAGTGTACAAGTAGGAAGTGAAACACTTTTAACAGCTGTATTAAACCCAATAAATGCAACAAATCAAAATGTTACTTGGAGCTCAAGCAATGAAGAAATTGCAACAGTAGATGAATATGGTATAGTAGAAGGATTAAAAGAAGGGAATGTAACGATTACAGCGACAACAGAAGATGGAAATAAACAAGCAACATGTGAAGTAACAGTAACAAACAAAAAATCAGAGACACCAGCATCAGAATTCACTTATACAACACAATATGGAGTTACAAGCATTACAGGATATACAGGTTCTGCCACAGAAGTAGTGATACCAGAAACAATAAATGGTAGAACAGTAGAAGAAATAGGAAATGGGTATTCACAAGTAACAGGTTTTGATAATGTAACTTCAATTGTACTACCAGATACAGTCAAAATAATAAATAGGCAATCATTTAAAGGATATTCAAACCTTACTAATATTGATTTAAAAAATGTAGAGCAAATTGATGTAGCAGCTTTTGAAGAATCAGGATTAACAAAAGTAACATTACCAGAAACTTTAAAAATAATAGGAGATTATGCTTTTAACAAATGTACAAACTTAGAAGGTAATATAATAATACCTAATTCAGTTACAACAATGGGAAAATATTGTTTTGCAGAATGCACAAAAATAAGCACTGTAAAATTTTCTGAAAACTGTGTTACAATACCAGAAAGAGCATTCTATAAAAGTAGTTTAACAGGACCATTGGTATTTCCAGAAGGAGTTGTAACAATTGATGCATATAGTTTTTATGGAACAGAATGTACAAGTGTGAAATTTGCAGATACTATAAAATATATATATCAAAATGCGTTTAGACAATGCAGTAGTAAAATGGAAGGAGAATTAATATTACCTAAAAATTTAGAACACTGGGGAGATGCATTATTTGACCATGCAAGAAATTGTACGAATACGACAATAGTTATACCTAAAACACTAAAATATATAGGAGGAGATGCATCACCTACAACATATCCTGACACATATAGAAAAGAAAATACAGGATATGGAACACATACATTTTATGACATTGCAACATATTCTTTGAAAGAATTTGTTGTAGAAGAAGGAAATGAAAATTACCAAGCAGTAGATGGAGTTTTATTTAGTAAGGATATGAAAAGATTAGTAGCATTCCCATCAGCAAAAACAGTAGAAAACGGACTTTATGAAATACCAGAAGGAGTAGAACAAATTGATGAATTATCATTCAGTTTAGCTGGATATGCAGGATTTCCAGGTAATCTAAAAACACTTAAATTACCAAGCACATTTAAAATTAGTGAATACGGACCAGATAATATCATGTGTAAAGAACCAAGCAAATCTCAAGTATGTTATAATACACTTAGTGTCGGATTATATATATATAATGGTATAAATGAAATTATAGTTAGTGAAGACAACCCAGATTTTAAGTCAGTAGACGGTTGTGTATATTCAAAAGATGGAAGTACTTTATGGTATGTGCCTATCCAAAAAACAGGAACATTAAATATACCAGAAGGAACAACTAAAATAGCAAGAGGTTCATTTGCTGAAGGATATAGCACTTGTCCACTAGCAATAACAGGATTAAATATTCCAGCAAGTCTTGTGGAAATAGAGGAAGATACACTTCCATGGATAAATAAATTACCAAGTAGATGTACAATTACAGTTGACGAAAATAACCCATATTGGACTGTAGATTCAAATGGAGACATTGTAGAAAAATGATAAATGAGGTAAAAAGATGAAAAGAATATTAAGAATGATTATTTTAACAATAATTAGCATATTAAGTTTTATCACAATTTCAATGGCAGTAGATAGTTCTTATCAAATAGAAGTAACTGCCAATAGAGCGGAAGTTGCGGAAGGAGAAACTTTTGAAGTAATTATAGAAATCGATCCTACTAATGTAGAAGGTGGAATAGGCGCATATACGGCTGAAATAAAATATGATGATTCAATATTTGAAATTACAAATTTAGAAGGAATAGGTAATTGGGATACTCCAATAATAAATAATGGAAAAATAATAGCAACAACAAATGATGGAGAATGTGTTACAACAAAGCAAGAAATTGCTAAGATAACATTTATTGCGAAAACAGATGTAATAAATACGATATCAGAAATAAAAGTAGAAAATTTTGAGGCATCAAATACAGAAACAATTTTGCCAGCAGAAAGTAAAAAAGTTGAAATGGGAAAAGAACAAAATGGAGCCGGTGAAGAAGAAAATAATTCAAATACTAATCAACAAGAAACGAATAAAAATAGTGAAAACACGGTTTCTAGTTTAATATTACCATTTACAGGAATAAAAAATATTATAATACCAATTGGAATGGTAATAGTGATAGCAATAATAGTAGTAATAGTTTATTATAAGAAATATAGAAGAGGCAATAAATAAAAAATATCGTATATGTGATAAGATATTTTGCTATAAAGTAATCAATAAATGGGAGGATTGTAACCTCCCATGTGCTTTTTTATTGAATAGGAAAAATCAAGTTTTTCCTATTCAACAAAAAAATAACGTTAAAAAACATGTTACAATTCTAGTGTTTTTAGTTATATGCAATTAAATAAATCCAAAGCTATTTCGTCGTTTTATCTATGTTCATGAATTTAGTTATTGTAAAAAAGTATAATAAAAAATAAAAAACGACAAATTTCGACAGTAATTAACAAACTAATGTGATATAATGACAATGTAATAATGTAAAGAGGAAGGTGATATTTTGAAATATTACAACTTAAAAGTAATCATATTGTTAAAAGATAATATAAATAACGTACAAACATATGAAAAAATATCAAAGCTAATAGCTTATGCGATGTTAAAAGATCCAGTACTAGAAAGATTTCATGAAGAGAATACATACAAAAATTATGTGTTTTGCAATTTATACCCTATTGAAAAAGACACAATATATAAAAAAGGGAATATATATACTTTTGATCTAAGAGGAATTGAATTCGAAAAAATGATAAAACTAAAGCAAGTATTAGAGACTACAGAAAATGAACATTTTAAAGTCATACAAATTAATTTTCAAACAGGAACTCAGAGAAATATAAAAAGATTAATTACATTAACACCAGCTATAATTACTACAGAAAATGGAGATTATGATATAAAAGAGAATATAGAACTTGTAAAAAATAGAATTTTATCAAATACACAAAAGAAATATAAAAAAATATATAAAACAGATATTAATATAGACTTTATAAAGGATATAAAGAAAATAAATAGAATACCTGTAAAAATACCATATAAAAATATAAACTTACTTGGAAATAAGTTTGAAATACAGATAAAAGAAGATCCGATGTCACAAAATTTAGCATATTTAATATTATCAGTAGGACTCTTAGAAAAAAATAGTTTAGGACTTGGATTTTGCATGGCAAGATAGGAGGTGAAAAAATGACATATGATTTATTAAATACATTTAAAAAATATTTTCAAGATGATAATGTAATTATTGATACATATAAACTAGCAGATGGATATTACTATGTATTTGACGAGGATAATAATTTCGAAAAGATGCAAATCTTAAAAGGACAGTCAGATAGTTATGAATTAGAAAAATATATAAAAATAAGAGATTTCTATAGTAAATATATAGCTTCTAATAAAGCTTTGGATACAAATTATACTGAAGAAATAGATGGCAACAAATATACAATGCTAAAAAAAATTTGTAGTAATAATATATATACATTATTTTTTAAAAATAAAAATGTATTAGGGATATGCAATAAAGATGCAACAAAAGATGCTGTTCCAATAGAAGTATTTAAAAAAGGAATTGATAAATATTATGAGTCACTTATGAAATTAGGAAACAATAAAAAAGAAGAAATATTAATAAAAGAAAGATATACAGAAGAAGAAATAAAAACAAATGAAGAAAGAATATTAAAAGCATTTGATAAGGTCTATCAAGATTTGGAAAAGGAAGAATTACCCAAAGAGGTATGGATAAAAATATTTTTAAAGGAGGATATAGAAGAATATAAAAGAGTATCCAATATATATATAAAAGTAAAATTGTTTAATACAAATGATAATAATATAAAAATAGGTGAAAGTACATATGGTTCTAATAATTATAATTTTGGATTAAATAGTAAAAAGCCATACTTAGAATTAAAGTCGACACCTTTTAAAATTGGTTCATTTGTAAGTGACACAGATATAGAATTGATAAATAAAATGTATATTTGGTTATACAATAATGTAGCAGGGAAGGATATGTTAAGATTACCAAAAGATTGGGATTTTCACGGGATTCCAAAAGAAGAGGAGGAAATAAGGGATAAAAATACATATATTATAAAAGTTGCTGGAAACAATGGAAATGCAAGAATTGATGACTATAGATATATAAGCAAATATAATACAAAGATAAGAAAATTTATATGCAAAAATTATTTAGAGAAAGAGCAACCAATTACGTTTCAAACAGAAAATATATATGGATTAAGATGGTATACAAGTAATATATGGTTTGCAGAAAATGAAAAAAGTATAAGGAACTACATAAAAGATTCATATAATGATTATGAACAAAGGATATCTAAGTCAATGTTATCAAATTGGAAAAAAGAAATATTAAAGCAATATAATTCTATATTTTTTGAATTATTTGAAGAAGAAAATTCAAAAAATTTTATAAATAAATTAGATATGATAGCAATAGAGATTATAGAAAAAATGTATGTAGACAATTTAAATCAAAAGAAAAGATATATATATAATCCGAAAAAAGCATTTGATTTGTGGATAGCATATAAACAATATTTTAATAAAAAAGGAGAGGATGAAGGGATGAAATTAAATAATATTCAAAATGAATGTGAAGAAATTATAAAACAAGAAGGACAGATAAAAACAGATGAACAATATTATTTCTTAGCTGGACAAGTCGTATACTATTTATTAAATCAAAGCAAGGCAGAAAAGTTAACGCAAGATGTAACAGAACCATTTTTAAAAGCAAATACGATAAAAAAATTAAAAGAAGAAGTAGAATTTTTGTACCAAAAATATAATTACAATATTTATTTAAAATATCCTAAATTTAATAACATATTATCCCAGATATTATTACAAGAGCCAGAAACAAGGATTAAAGAAAACAAAGAAATAATATTAGCAGGATTATTAGCAAATAACTTATTTTATTCAAAACAAGAAAATTTAAATAATGGAGGTAATGAAAATGGAGAAGAAAAATAATAGAGTATATGGAGTTATAGGAATAAAAAGTAAATTAGCAAATTGGAATGCTGACTTCACGGGAAGGCCAAAAACAACATCTGACGGTAATATTTTTGGAAGTGACAAAGCTTTTAAGTATCCTATAAAAAGAATGTGGGAAAGCGAAGGAGAAAAAGTGTTATATATAAAATCATATAAAGATAAAAAAGGAAATTTACAAGCAAGAACATTAGCAGAAAGATTTGAGCAATTATTTGGAAAAGAGGTAAAATCTATAAAAGATAAAAAAGAATTATTAAAATATTTATTTTCAGCAATTGATGTACAAAACTTTGGGGCAACATTTGCAGAAGGTTCAAGTAATATGAGTATTACTGGAGCAGTTCAAATAGGACAAGGATTAAATAAATACGAAGATTCAAGTGTAGAAATTATAGATATATTATCACCATTTGTAGATGCAACTAAGAAAGAGACTGCTCAAAATACATCAATTGGTAAAAAAATAGTATCAAACGAAGCTCATTATTTTTATCCTTTCTCAGTAAATCCACAAAATTACGATATATATACAAATGAAATAGAAGATTTACAAGGATACACAAAAGAAAGCTATGAGAAATTTAAAAAAGGATGCTTGATTGCAGCAACAGCATATAATACAAATAGTAAAATGGGATGTGAGAATGAATTTGCAATATTTATTGAATGCAAGGAAAATAGTAAATTATATTTAGCAAACTTAGATCAATATATTATATTTGAAAAACAAGATGAAAAAGACATTATTGATATAACGGAATTAGAAGAAATACTAAATCAAGAAAAAGTAAAACCAGAGATAGAAACAGTAGAAATTTATTATAATACATATACAACAGAATTAATAGGAGCAAAAGAAGGAGATGTTATAAAAAATCTATTTTAGAAAGAGTGAGAAAAATGGAAACAATAAAGTTTGAATTAACAGCTTCAATGGCAATTATAAAAAAGCCAGATAGTAATGAAACATATTATACATATAATTTTCCACATAAAATTATGCTTTTTGGGCTATTAGGGGCGATTATTGGTCTAAATGGATATAACTATTACTCATTTCAAAAATGGTTAGGCAAGCCAATAGAGAAGTTACCAGAATTCTATGAGAGACTAAAAAAAATAAAAATAGGAATTGAAGCTAATATAGAACAAGAAAATTATTCAAGAAAAATACAGACTTTTAATAATTCTGTAGGATATGCATCAAAAGAGGTAGGAAATAATTTAATTGTTAAAGAGCAATGGCTAGAAAAACCAAGTTGGACAATTTATCTTTTAGAAACAGAAACAGAAGAATATAAAGAGATTAAGGATTATCTAATAAATAAAAAGTGTGAATATATACCATATATAGGAAAAAATGATCATTTCGCTGATATAAAAAATGTAAAAATAGAAGGGGCTGAAAAGGTAAGTGAAATATCATATATAGATAGCTTATTCGAAGAAAAAATTGCAATTCCAAAAGAGAATTTATTAGAAGAATTATTAGGTTTTGATAATCGAACCAATAAGGAATATTTATATGAAGAATTATTGCCAGTAGAGTTAAATGAAAAAATAGGATATAGTAAATTTTCAAAATTCATATATACAAATCAAGAATTGGAAATAAAAGATAGTAAAAATATATATAATGTGAATGGTAAAAATATATATTATTTTTAAAAGGGAGTAATTTATGGAGAATAAATATATAGAAAATTTAATAAAGAATTTAGATCACACTTATTATGCACATACAAAAGCCGGTAGTTCAAGAGAACTACTGGCTTCTCATCTAGAATTGACTTATAAATATTATGAAAAAATGGAAAAAAATAAAAAGCTAGATGGAATCATAAGAAATATAATATGTAAAGTATTTAATACAAATAATAAAATGACTGAAGAAATATATATATTATTTAAACAAGCAATATATTATCATGATGTAGGAAAGATAAATCCGTTATTTCAAAAAAATAAAATGGATAATGACTTAGGAATAGAAATTAGGAATATGGATGATACTCATGCTGCTTTATCAGCAAGAATATATATAGATGCGATTTTAAATAAAGTAAGTAAAGAAAAAGAAAAAAATTCAATAGAGAAGTTAACAATATTGTATGCTGGATATTATTTTGGATATATCATATCGAGGCATCACACAAAATTGGAGTCAATAGGAGAATTAATAGATAGCATAAAAAATAAAGCAATTCCCGAAATACCAAAACCACAAATAGAAATATATGAAAAACAATTAGATTTAAGTAAAATAAGTAAAGTTCTAGAGGTTTTAAAAATAGAACCAATAGAAATGTATATACTTTGTAAATTGCTATATTCATGCATTATTACAGCGGACTTTTATGCAACATATGATTATATGTCAGGGAGAAATGTAGATTTTGAAATAGAAAGAAAAAATAATTTATTTAAAAAGTATGAAGAATCAGAATTAATAAATACAATAAGAAAATATGAAAAAAAAGAGATAAAAATAGAAGAAATCAATAAATTAAGAAGTGATATGTTTCTTGAGACAGAAAAAACACTAAAACAAAATCTAGAAAAGAATATATTTTATTTAGAGGCACCTACAGGTTCTGGAAAAACAAATATGGCAATAAATTTAGCTAGAATATTGTATGAAAATAACGAAAATATAGATTCTATTCATTATATATTTCCTTTTAATAATATAATAGAGCAAACAGATAATACTTTTCAAAAATATTTTGATAAATATCAAGACTATGTAGTTATAAATTCAATTTCTTCTATGATAAAAGATACAAATGAAGACTTGGATTATGAAGCGGTATATACAAAAAATATATTTAATCAATATCCAATTGTAATAACATCACATGTTAATTTGTTTAACACTTTGTTTGGAACAGGAAAAGAAAAAAATTATAGTTTGTATAATTATATAAATAGTGTAGTGATTTTAGATGAAATACAAGCATATTCAAACAATATATGGAGAGAAATGATAGAAATGTTTGATAAATATGCAAAATTACTAAATATAAAATTTATTATTATGTCGGCTACATTACCAAGACTAGACAATTTGCTAAAAGAAAAAATTTCGGATTTTTGCGTATTAATAAATGATAGTGAAAAATATTATAAAAGTGAAATATTCTCAAGCAGAGTAAAGTTAAATTATGAGTTATTAGAAAATAAAATAAATATGGAAGAATTAGTAGAAAAAATTTGTAAAATAAATGGCAAAAAAATATTGGTTGAATGTATTAAGAAAAATACTGCCGAAGAATTGTACCAAAGATTGAAAATGTTTAATAATAATACATATATAATGACTGGAGATGATAATAAATATTATAGAAGAAAAATAATCGAAAAAACAAAGCAGGAAAAAGAAATGATATTAGTGGCTACACAGACGATAGAAGCAGGTGTAGATATTGATATGGATATAGGATTTAAAGATATATCATTCTTGGATAGTGAAGAACAATTTATTGGAAGAATAAATAGGTCAAACAAAAAGAAAAATTGTATAGTATATTTTTTTAATTTAGATGAAGCAGGGAATATATATATAAATGATAAAAGAATAGAATATAATTTAAACCAAGAAGAAAACAGAGAGATATTAGAAAATAAAAAATTTGACCTATTTTATAATAAAATTATAAAAAGAATTCAAGAAGAGTCAGAAAGCTATACAGAAAATAATATAAAAAATTTTAGAAAGTATTGTGGAATGATAAATTATAAAAAGATAGATGAGATTATGACTTTAATAAAAACAAAAGATACAGTTGATATTTTTATAAATTATACAATTCATATAGATGGAAAAGAAATAAAAGGAAAAGATGTTTTTGAAAAATATAAGGAAATTTATTTGGACGATACTACTTCTTATTCAGAAAAAAAAGTAAAGTTATCACAAATATCTGAAGAATTGAATTTATTTATATATTCAATATATGAAAATCAAGTACAACAATTAGAAGGAGAAAAAATACTAGGAATGTATTATGTAGAAAATGGAGAAAAATATATAGAAGATGGAAGATTTAATAAAATGAAATATTTAGAAAAAGGAGAAGAACTATTTTTATGAAAATAACAGGAACAATTATAAATTACTATTTCCATTGTAAAAGACAATGTTATTTATTTGCTAATAGAATTAACTTAGAAGATAATTCAGAAGATGTAAGAATGGGAAGAGTACTACATGAAATAAAAGCAAAAGATGGAAATAATACAGAAATAAAATATGAAAATATGGTATTAGATAAAGTGACATCCCAATATATAGAGGAATATAAAAAAAGTGATGCTGATACAGAAGCAGCAAAAATGCAATTATTATTTTATCTAAAAAATTTAAAAGATAAGGGAATTATAAAAGAGGGAAAGCTAGTATATAATGAAAAAAACAAAAAAGAAAATAATAAGACAGAAATTATTAAATTAGATGATGTAAACTTGAAAAAATTACAAAATTGTATGGACCAGATAGAAATATTAATAAATCAAAAAGATGTACCAGAAGTGGAAAAAGAAAATAAATGCAAACGATGTGCGTATTATGAATATTGCTATTTGTAAATAAGAAAAAAGGAGTTAATAAATGAAATCAGAAAGTAAGTATATATTTTCAAAAGGTGATTTAGCAAGACAAGATTTTAGTATAAAGTATAAAAACGATAAAGGAAATTTTTATCTACCTATAGAGAAAGTAAAAGAATTATACTGTTTTAATGATATTACAATATCAACAAAGCTATTAGATATATTGGCAACAGCAGGAATAATAGTACACTTTTTTAACTATTATGAAAATTATATAGGAACATTTTATCCAAAAAAGTCATTGATAAGTGGAAAATTGGTAGTTAAGCAAGCAATGACTTTTGAAAAAAAACGTTTAATAATTGCAAAGGCAATAGTAAATGGAATTGCTAAAAATATAAGGATAGTCTTATATCATTATTATAGACATGGAGCAAAAGAATTAAAAGAATGTATAGATTTTTATAATAAAGATGTAAAAAAATTATTAGAAAATGCTAGAAATATAAATCAAGTATTATCAGTTGAGGGAAAAATTTGGGCAATATTTTATTCGAGTTTTAAACATTTTTTGCCAGAAGAATTTATTATCAATAAAAGAGTAAAAAGACCACCAGATAATCCAATGAATGCAATGATATCATTTGGAAATACGCTATTGTATACAAAAACGATATCACAAATATATAATACACATCTTGATCAATCAATATCATTTTTACATGAACCAAGTGAAGCAAGATTTTCACTAAGTTTAGATTTAAGTGAGGTTTTTAAGCCAATTATAGTGTTTAGAACGATATTTGATTTAGTAAATAATAAAAAAGTTAAAGTAGAAAAACATTTTGAGAAAAAATTAAATTATTCATTATTAAATGAAGAAGGAAAAAAGATTTTTATACAAGAGTTTGAAAATAGAATAAATAAAACATTTGAACATCCAAAATTAAAACGAAAAATAACTTTTAAACAAGCGATAAAATTAGATGGATACAAATTAATAAAATTTATTTTAGAAAATAAGAAATTTATACCATTTGATATAGAAAAGAAGGAGTAGTATGAAAAAACAAATAAATTATAATTATGTATTTTTATTTTATGATATAGAAGAAAAAAGAGTAAATAAAGTATTTAAAAAATGTAAAAAATATTTAAATCATTGGCAAAAATCAGTATTTAGAGGAGCGTTAACAAATGCCCAGATTTTAGAGCTAGAATTTGAGCTGAAAAAAATAATAAATAAGAAAAAGGATTTTATATCTATTATTAAAATAATGGATTTTAAAACAATAGGAGAGACAACATTAGGAACTGTGGAAAAAAATACAGAGGATATATTCTTATAAATTTTCCAGGCAAACTCTGAAAACAGTGATACTGGAGGACGATAAAAAAAGTGCTACCTGGAAAAATAACGAAAAAACTTGATTATTTAGAGGATTTTTATTAATATATATAATATAAATACCTATTTTTTCTTTTGGTTGAACTTTAACATAAGATGTATTTAAATTCTGATAAATACGTTATTTCTTTATTTTCAATTCTGTTGAACTTTAACATAAGATGTATTTAAATTAGTTGGTAAAACCATCAAAAAAGCTAGCTAAAAGTTGAACTTTAACATAAGATGTATTTAAATCATAACATTTTAAACTGTGGTGTACCATTTGCGAGTTGAACTTTAACATAAGATGTATTTAAATACTATTAACTCTAATAATATTATAGCATGATACGAGGGTTGAACTTTAACATAAGATGTATTTAAATAAAACATTTATTATACAATTAATGAGATATCTAGAGTTGAACTTTAACATAAGATGTATTTAAATTTAAAAAAACAGAAGAAAGGTGGTGTAGAAAAATGTTGAACTTTAACATAAGATGTATTTAAATTAGATTTTAAGTGTATCTCCATCTGTTCCAACTAGTTGAACTTTAACATAAGATGTATTTAAATTATACTTGTCTACTACCTTTTGGCATATCTGATAGTTGAACTTTAACATAAGATGTATTTAAATATGTATCACCACTTTTTACTGTATAAGTTGTAGATGGTTGAACTTTAACATAAGATGTATTTAAATCTGATAATGTAGCATTCTGCAATAACACTGCATTTTCGTTGAACTTTAACATAAGATGTATTTAAATAAAATATTATCCATAACTTATTCCTCCTTATTTTGTTGAACTTTAACATAAGATGTATTTAAATTAATGTGTAAAATTAATTAAACAATATGGCAAACTCGTTGAACTTTAACATAAGATGTATTTAAATTAAATTTTACTTTTCATTTGTTTCTCTCCCTTCTATGTTGAACTTTAACATAAGATGTATTTAAATAAAGCAAATGTCTTTTGGTTTATAGACGAAAAAAGTTGAACTTTAACATAAGATGTATTTAAATTTTGTTATCACTCCTCTTCTAACCATTTGCATTTTGTTGAACTTTAACATAAGATGTATTTAAATTAGGAAATAGTATGGAACCACTTTTTGATGATGGAGTTGAACTTTAACATAAGATGTATTTAAATATTAAAAATTTAATAGAAAATGGAAATTATGAATTAGTTGAACTTTAACATAAGATGTATTTAAATAAAATGGGAATAAAAGAAGAAAGTTTCGATATAGAAAGTTGAACTTTAACATAAGATGTATTTAAATTCAATTTTATTTTTTAATTCATTAAGTTCATTTTCAAGTTGAACTTTAACATAAGATGTATTTAAATCACGCTAATTGTCTTGGTGCTAGATAAGATTGTAAGTTGAACTTTAACATAAGATGTATTTAAATTTGATAACTTGCACCAGTTATTTCTAATTTTTCTAGTTGAACTTTAACATAAGATGTATTTAAATACTTATTTATAAGTTTTTCTGTAATATTCTTAATCGTTGAACTTTAACATAAGATGTATTTAAATAAAATTATTTCACTTCTTATTAATTTTATAAAATTAGTTGAACTTTAACATAAGATGTATTTAAATCTAGATGGTTGCTGAAAGTCTAAAAATAACTTTCTGTTGAACTTTAACATAAGATGTATTTAAATTTTACTTTTGCTTGAACTTCTTCGTAATTATATCCTTGTTGAACTTTAACATAAGATGTATTTAAATTTAATTTCTCTGTCTGATAATTCTTCTATTACTTCAGTTGAACTTTAACATAAGATGTATTTAAATGACGTAGCGTGGGCGTTAAAATGGTTACAACTAGTAGGTTGAACTTTAACATAAGATGTATTTAAATTATGGACTTAAATATCCTATTTGCTTACTTAAATTAGTTGAACTTTAACATAAGATGTATTTAAATAATAACTTCTAATACAGACGATTTAATAAAAACGGTTGAACTTTAACATAAGATGTATTTAAATGAAAGATTAGATAGCTTAGATGGATTTAGGATTGGTTGAACTTTAACATAAGATGTATTTAAATTTCAGCCAATCTCTTGGAAGCTTAACAGAATCTCGTTGAACTTTAACATAAGATGTATTTAAATAATAGAAAGATATACAAAGCCAGTATTAGCACCATTGTTGAACTTTAACATAAGATGTATTTAAATCCATCAATTCTATCTATGTATTGATAATAACTCATGTTGAACTTTAACATAAGATGTATTTAAATTTCTTTTTAGTGATTGTTTCTAACTCTACAAAACCGTTGAACTTTAACATAAGATGTATTTAAATGAGCAAAAAGATATTTCAGAATATTATGGAAAAAAAGTTGAACTTTAACATAAGATGTATTTAAATACCGTTTTTAGATTTGTGTCGATATCAAGCATAGCTGTTGAACTTTAACATAAGATGTATTTAAATCCATTTATACAATAAGCGGTTTTAAGTTCTTTTGCGAGTTGAACTTTAACATAAGATGTATTTAAATTTCTTAAAGCAGTTTGTTGCTCTGAACTATTAAAAAGTTGAACTTTAACATAAGATGTATTTAAATACTCTACTTGGAAACGGCGGAGCAGGTGACATTCTGTTGAACTTTAACATAAGATGTATTTAAATATTTGTATATTCAAAGAGAAAATTAAAATACAAAAAAGTTGAACTTTAACATAAGATGTATTTAAATACTCTACTTGGAAACGGCGGAGCAGGTGACATTCTGTTGAACTTTAACATAAGATGTATTTAAATTCGATATAGGCACCGTTATATAGTGAATTTGAAAGTGTTGAACTTTAACATAAGATGTATTTAAATCGCATATAATAATGGTCTACTATTTTCTTAGCAAGTTGAACTTTAACATAAGATGTATTTAAATAAGAAAAACTAAACATATCAAAAGCTACATATTTGTTGAACTTTAACATAAGATGTATTTAAATCTTAGTATTATTATAACATAAAATAAGAAAAAAATGTTGAACTTTAACATAAGATGTATTTAAATAAACGAACGTTTCCAAGTTCGTAATTTTCAATTAACGTTGAACTTTAACATAAGATGTATTTAAATAAATCCGCATATCTTTCTAATACTTTCATATAATTAGTTGAACTTTAACATAAGATGTATTTAAATATCAACAAAAAATAATAGAAACATAGAATACCAATGTTGAACTTTAACATAAGATGTATTTAAATACGGAAACGGTGAAGAAAGAAAAACTAAACTTACGTTGAACTTTAACATAAGATGTATTTAAATGAATAAATATATAAATTTTTCCCATATTTTTTAATGTTGAACTTTAACATAAGATGTATTTAAATTAATCATAATTTGCAAATCCGATATCCATAATAGCGTTGAACTTTAACATAAGATGTATTTAAATATAATAAAAACCAACTAACTTTTAAAGATAAAAATGTTGAACTTTAACATAAGATGTATTTAAATTATAATTGTCAATAAAAAATTTGAAAAAATATCAAAGTTGAACTTTAACATAAGATGTATTTAAATCCGACATTTACGGAAATAGAGCCATATAGCATATGAGTTGAACTTTAACATAAGATGTATTTAAATATTAATACAAATGCTCCATTTGTTGCCGACAAAATGTTGAACTTTAACATAAGATGTATTTAAATTCTATTCCTGTTATTATAAAATTCCCTTGCGTAAAATGTTGAACTTTAACATAAGATGTATTTAAATTTGGCTGTATCTCCACCTTGTGCAAACTTTTGTGCCGTTGAACTTTAACATAAGATGTATTTAAATGTGGAGATATGGATTAACAGAAGAACAAGCATTAGGTTGAACTTTAACATAAGATGTATTTAAATATTTAAAGACTGTTTCTTATTAATCTTTATCTCTAGTTGAACTTTAACATAAGATGTATTTAAATAAAACTTGCAGAAATAAATGGTATAGCGGACCCAAGTTGAACTTTAACATAAGATGTATTTAAATATAAATTTTTTCATTTCTTCCCAAGCAATTCGAGCTGTTGAACTTTAACATAAGATGTATTTAAATCTATATATTAATATTACCTAGCGTATATTAATAAGGTTGAACTTTAACATAAGATGTATTTAAATTTGTTTTCTCCTTCTGTATATCCTTTTGCTAATGGTTGAACTTTAACATAAGATGTATTTAAATCTCCAATTGTAAATAACAGTTTGAGAAACCTCATTTGTTGAACTTTAACATAAGATGTATTTAAATGCGGTCTTGTTTGAATGTTTTGAATTTTGCACTCTTGTTGAACTTTAACATAAGATGTATTTAAATGCGCATTTCAACATCCCTTGAAAGATGTAGCCACCGTTGAACTTTAACATAAGATGTATTTAAATCAACGTAATAATATAATACTTAAAAAAAATTGTCAGTTGAACTTTAACATAAGATGTATTTAAATTCTGTTATTAATCTTTCTTTTTTATCTACCATTATGTTGAACTTTAACATAAGATGTATTTAAATGTATATTTTATTTTACCGATATAAACAGGATTTGTAAGTTGAACTTTAACATAAGATGTATTTAAATCCAGTTATGCACTTCTTTCCAACCGTCTTCTTCGTTGAACTTTAACATAATATGTATTTTAATAAGATTGAATTAACTGAAGAAGATTTGAAAATCTTGGTATAGGATTGCTCTTAAGCAGTAAAAAGATATTGTTAGAAAAATGAAAAAGTGTTACTAAATACTAAAATAGCAACCAATTAATAGACAATTATATTTGCTTTGCTAAATATAATTAATTCTATATCTTACTTAAGAGAGAATTTAAAGATTTTTATGTTTAAATTAATTTCAAATAGTTATAATTTATAGTTTAAAAGTGATTATAGATATCAAATGCTATAAGTTGTGAATGTAACTTCTTGTAGTATCTTTGATAACAAAATTTTAAATATTTACAATATATTTCATACATGATAAAATATGCAAATAAAGACATTTAATAATTTAAAAACAATAAATATATATTAATAAAATGTGGAGGATAAAAATGATTAAAATTTTATTTGTATGTTTAGGAAATATATGTAGATCGCCTATGGCAGAGTATATTTTTAAAGATATGGTCAAAAAAAGAAACTTAGAAAATAAATTTTATATTGTATCTAGGGCAACAAGCTATGAAGAATCAGGCAGTGATATGCACTATGGGGCAAAAGACAAATTAGACGAAATGGGAATACCATATACAAAACATAAAGCTACAAGAATAAAAAAAGAAGATTATGAAAAATATGATTATATCATAGGAATGGAAGAGAGTAATATACGTAACATTTTAAGAATTGTAGGAAGCGACAATCAAAATAAGATATATAGATTATTAGATTTTTCAAAAAATCCGAGAGATATTGCAGACCCATGGTATACAGGAAATTTTACTGTTACATATAATGATATAGTAGAAGGATGTAACGGTTTTATGGATTATTTAGAACAAAAAAATCAAATTTAATAAGAGGTAATAAATGTCAAAGTATTTTATAAAAATAAAAGAAAAAGAAATTCCTGTCATAATAAGAAATTATAAAAACACAGATTCAATAAAAATATATTTTAAAGGGAACATTTTAAATATTAGTAAGTCTAAATATTTATCTAAGAAAAAAATGTTAGAAATATTAAAGCAGTATGAAGAAAAAATATATGAACAATATATGCAAATTATTTCTAAGGAAAATAAAAAAATAAAACATTGGTATACAGGAGAAAAAATAAGTTATAAAGGTGAAGATTATAGTATAGATATGGAATATACTAATAAAAAAAGAATAAAGATAACTTTAGATGAATGTAATAAAATATTTTCAATAGAAGTTCCAGAAGTATTAAACAATGAAGAAAACAAAGAGGTAATAGATAAATATGTAAAGAAATTTCTTAGTGTGAAGACGATAGAGTACCTTAATGTAAAGGTACCATATTGGAGTGAAAAAATGCAAATAAGTTATAATGAGTTTAAAGTAGGGGATGCAATTAGTAAATATGGTAGTTGCATACCAAGTAAAAGGAGACTTCATTTTAGTAACAGAATAATAATGCTACCAGAAGATAAAATAGATGCCATTATTGTTCATGAATTGTCACACATTACATATGCAAATCATAGTTCTAACTTTTATAATTTAGTCCAAAAATACATCCCAAATTATTTTGAGATTGATAAATGGTTAAAGAAAAATGTAAATAGAGTTATGATATAAAATTAGTTAATAATAAAATATTCCTTGATACAAGTTTTCTTCTTTTAATTTTTTATCCAACCCATTTAATATCCATTTTTTGTGTAAATCCCAATTTGGAGCTATCAATAATTCTTTAGGAGCATCACCAGATATTCTATGAATTACAATTTTGGGATTTATATGTGAAATGATATATGTTAAGCAATATAAATAATATTCTAAAGAAATTGGAGTATACTTATTAGAATAGTACATATCAGCTAAAATAGTATTTTTAACAATATATGTATTATGTATTTTTAATCCTTGAATATTGTGGTCATTTATAAAATTAACAGTATTTTTTATATCTTCAAAAGTTTCATTTGGTAGACCAACCATAATATGAGCAATAACATCAATATTATATTTATTTAATAATGTAACAGCATTTGTAAATTGCTTATTAGTATATTGTCTATTTATTAAGACTCCAATTTCTTCGTTAGAAGTTTGCAAGCCTAATTCTACAGATACATAGTAATTTTTAGAATAAGTGCTTAATAATTTAACAACATTTTCATCAATACAATCTGGGCGTGTAGCTATTGATAATCCAATGATTTTAGGATTTATTAAAGCACTGTCATATTTCTTTTTTAAATTATTAATAGAGTCATAAGTATTAGAAAAATTCTGAAAATACGCAATAAATTTATTGGCTCTATTTGAACGAGGACTTTTAAAAAAATCTTCTACTTGATTTGAGATATCTTTATATGGAGATAGATGTTCCCCTGAGCCATGTTCACTACAAAAAATACAACCAGATGTACTTAAAGTACCATCTCTGTTAGGACAAGTAAAATGACCATTAATGCATATTTTTAAAACACGTTCTCCAAATTTGTTTTTATAATATTGATTTAATTTATTATATCTATAAATATTTTCCATAATGAATAAAGTATATCAAAGATATACCATGATGACAATACGGAAAATATAAGAAAATAATTAATTATCTTTTTTATTAAAAAATTTTGGGATAAAAAAATCCAAAATTGTACATATAATTAATAAAATAAAAAAGAAAGTGATAATTATTAGTATTTGCTCAAGTTGTACCTCTTTTGGCAATGTATATAAATATATTATATAAGAAGTTATCATATTATATTCCACCTTTTACAGTATTTTACATGGAATATTTTACCAAAGTATAAACAATAAATCAATATAATATATTCAAAATAATACAAAAAACACAAAAAAGTTTAAAAAAACGACTATTTTTTTATGAAAATAGCAATATCATTAAGAATGCTAATAGCATTTGAAATTTCTTCATCAGTATATTTTTCTAAAAGCTTTTTAGTTTTATTAATTACATTGTCATCAAGTCCATATAGGATATAATCAGCAGAGTGGTTTGATAAATCTCTAAGTTTTTTAATACTTCTATATACAAGATTACCTCTACCTTCTTCAACTAAGCCAAGGAATTGGCTAGATACTCCAATTTTTTCAGCCAATTGAGTTTTTGTCATATGTAATTCGTTTTCTCTAATATTTTTTATTCTTTTACCTCTTAAGATTTTTTCCTTCTCTTCATCTTCTAAATCTGATTTATTCATAAAATACCTCCTATTTATTCTTGAATAAATTTTATAATACAGTTTCTGCTTCTATATGGTAAAATATTTTGTAGAATTATGGTATTTCATGGCGAAATATGGTATATTATAAAAAAAGAAAGGGTGTATACATGTGATAAATAGGTCTATGAGAATATTAATAATAGAAGATGACATAGTTGATTGTAATAATTTTATTAATAGTGCAAAAAATAGAAAAGATGTAGAAATTATTGGAATTACAGATTCAGATATAGAAGGTTTAAAATATGTAAAATCAAAACATCCTGATGGGATAGTACTAGATTTAGAATTAAATAATAGTACATCAGGAAATACTGATTCTTTAGAATTTCTTTCTGAGTTAAAGGCTTTGAATTTAGATTATGAACCAATTATAATTGTAACAACTCATATAAATTCAAAAAGAGTATATAACATACTTCATAGAGATGGTGCTGATATCATATTATACAAAAACCATCCGAAATATTCAGCGGATTATGTTTTGAATAAATTTATGAGTTTAAGAGAAGTATCTCCACAAAAAACAGTAGAGATATTAAAGAGTGAGTTGAAAGATAATGAACAAAAGATTTCAGATTGCATATCTAGAGAATTAGATTTAATAGGAATACCATCTAAAATGGTAGGAAGAAAGTACATACATGACGCAATATTATATTTAATTAAGAACAAAGAAAGCAATATAAATGTGATTAGGTATTTAACTGGCAAATACAAGAAATCTGGAAATACAATTACAAATGGAATCCAAAATGCCATAATACATGCTTGGAATAAAACTGCAGTAGATGATTTGTTGGAATATTATAGAGCAAGAGTTAACCCAGAAACTGGGATACCAACTCCAATGGAATTTATTTATTATTATGTAGAAAAGATAGAAAGAGAAATATAAATTGAACATATCGTGAGTGTTAAAGTTTGAATTAATACTTACGATATGTTTTTTGCTATATATAGCCTTTTTTCACCATTTTTTCTTATGATGAGTTACCGTCTTTTTTTTATGGAAAGATGGTAATTTTTATTTGTAAGAAGGTAAAAATGCTTTTTGTAAATAGGAAAGAAAAGGTGGTGATAGGTTATGTTAGATTGGTATGATGCAATGTTAAAATGGCTTAGTCATTGGCTTTAATATTATGAATAGATGAAATAGATAAGAGATAATTAGTAAATAAAAATAAAGATTTATTGATTATCTCTTTATTTTTATATATAATCAAAATAAATATATTGTAATAGAGGATTAGAGGATACAAAAATGGATTTTATAATGGAAATAGAAGATATAGAAAATATAGCAGATATTATAAAGATATTTTATATATGTATTTTTACGTATTATATAAATTTTAAGATTATAAATAAAACCTTGAATATGACCATAAAAAAGAGTTTAATGATAATTGTTAGTATGATAGCTATATCTTTAATATGTAGATTAATAAAAATTATACTTGGATTTTCATATAATATAATTTTTATGGTTTTATTGATAAGTATTGTATTTAAATTATATACAAATCAAAGATTTGCATACACATTATTAATAACAGTTATATCTTTAAGTATAAATTACATTATATTCTCATTAAGTGTAA
Organism: uncultured Clostridia bacterium; assembly: GCA_944393395.1. Lineage (GTDB taxonomy): Bacteria > Bacillota > Clostridia > TANB77 > CAG-508 > CAG-269. Next base: position 10,900 of record CALYAB010000006.1, on the reverse strand, counting down.
TAATATCATTTCTTCCGACAATTATACCAACAATTTTACTTAATGAATATAATGAATACATAGGTTTAATTTTAATATTAATTATATATTCAATATTAATTTCCACTTTTTGTAGGATAAAAAGATTTAAAAAAGGATTTATATTTTTACAAAGAAATATGAAAAATGAATATGCAGAAATTTTAATTTTAAATATTAGTATAATGATTTTATTTTGTACAATGATATTGTCAAATTATGATAAAATAATTAATAGAAAGGTGCATGTGATTTTTATTTTATTCTCCATCATCATGTTCATCACCATCCAAAAATCCTTGCAACTATATTACAAACAAAAGCTACAGGAAAGAGAAGCCGAAGAAACAAAAAAAGAGCTAGAGAATAAAAGCAAAGAAATAGAAGAACTAAAAGAAGAAAATTTAAAACTTAGTAAAACAAACCATTCGATAGCACATAAACTAAAGTCATTAGAATATGAAGTAAATCAAATATCATCAAGAAATGTAATAGACAATAATAAAATAATGAATAAAATAGAAAAATTATCAACAGAGATGCAAGATGAATTTGTAAATGTTGATTTGGAAAAAACGGGTATTTCTGAAATAGATACTATGCTAGAATATATGCAATCAGAATGTATAAAAAGTAAAATTGAATTTGAATTACAAATAAATGGAAACATACATCATATGATAAACAAATATATTGAAAAAGAAGATTTAGAAATTTTACTTGCAGACCATATAAAAAATGCAATTATAGCAATAAATAATTCTGAAAATATCAATAAAAATATTCTTGTTAGAATAGGAATAATTGATGGATTTTATAGTCTATACATATATGATTCTGGTATAGAATTTGAACTAGAAACATTAATAAATCTTGGAATAAAGCCAAGCACAACACATGAAGATGATGGTGGAACAGGAATGGGATTCATGAATACATTTGATACATTAAGAAAATATAAGGCGAGCCTGATTATTCAAGAATATGGAAAGCCATCAAAAGATAACTTTACTAAAGTAATTAAAATAATTTTTGATAATAAAAATGGATATAAAGTATTATCATATCGTGAAAAGGAAATAAAAGAAAAAGATAAAAATAAAAGGGTTTCTATTTAAGAAGCCCTTTTAAAATCCGATAATATCATTATAAATTTCAATAGCAAATTTATCAGTCATACCAGAAATATAATAGATAATGCATTTATAAAAATCTTTCTCGTTATTAAAATCAAATATTACATCATTAATTAATTTTAATTCGTCTCTATTATCTAAATTGTAATAATTAGATAAGAAGCTCAAAAAGCTATCAGAAAGTTTGTTAGAAATCTTAGGCAAATATTTCTTTAAAATAGAAATAGTATTTTCTTTAGCATAGCAAGATTTTAAAGTATCATATATTTCATTGATCACTAAATCAAAATATTTAATAGATGCTTGTAATCTATCTGAGAAATAAATATTTTTATAGTTAAATTCTTTAATTTTATTTAATAAATCGAAAGCTTCATCAGAAAAGCATAATCCTTTATCAGGAGATGAGTTTTTAGCTAAATCACATACTAAATAATTTATAATAATTGTATTATTAATTTTTTTATTAGGTAAATCGTAGTGTAATAAACTATATAGTTCATCTAAATGTTCGTCTATAATTCCTAAAGTAATGGCATCTTCAATATCTCTTCCTATATAAGATATTTTGTCAGATATTTTTACAACACAACCTTCCCAAGTATATGGAGAATATTGATTAGGTCTTACATATGTAGATAAATCAATAAATTCTTTTCTAGGTCGTAAACAATTTTCATCAATTTCTCCACAATGAGAAATGATGCCGTCTCTAACAGCATAAGTAAGATTTAGATTATTTTTAAATTTTTCTTTATTTTCTAATAATTCTATATAATCAACAAATTCTAACCCATTTTTTTCATGCCAGAAAGTAGTACCTAAATCTCTTTGAGAAATTGTTGATAGAATTTTTTCACCGGCATGACCAAACGGACTGTGTCCAATATCATGAGCTACAGATATAGCTTTTGTTAATTCTGTGTTTAATCCTAAATGATTTGCAATTGTATAACTTATAGATTCTACATATGATACATGTTCACTTCTGGTACAGATATGGTCGCTTTCAGGAGAAAAGAATACTTGTGTTTTATGCTTTAATCTTTTATATGCATTACAATGGATAATTCTAGTATAATCTCTTTCAAAAACTGACCTAATATCGTCAGGATTTGTACTTAAGAATTTTTGCCTTTGAGATATATTTTTCCAGTTCGGATGATTTTCATTTGCAGCATATTCTTTAAATATATTTTTCATTGATATTTCCTCCGTTTTTTTATTTCTATGAATAGTTTATAACAAAAAGATAAAAAAGTCTATAAATTATGGTTACAATTTAAAGTTAAAGAATTTTAATATTGAAAATAGAAATATGAAGTAGTATAATGAAAAAAATAAAAAGGAGGGAATAAAAATGTTACATGTTATGAAAGATGATTTTGACGAAAGTCCAGAAGATATTTTGAATTCAATAAACAATATGCTAAAGAAAAAACAAGAAAATAAAGATAAAAATGATAATAAAGAGGAAGAGAAAAAAGAAAACAAATAGAAGAGGAGAAATAAAATGGCAAATTCAAAATTAATAGTAGTAGAAGGAGCACAAGGTGCAGGGAAGACAACGGTAACAGATTTTTTAAGATATTCACTAAGTTATACTAATTTATATAGATTATGTGGAACTTCAGATACATCTAAAGAAGGTAAAAAAAAGGCGGAAGAGATGTATATTAATTTATTAGAATATATAAAAAAGATGGAAAATAAAAGTATAAATTTAGTATTTGATAGAACATTTTTTACAGAAGAAAATTATTGTAGACTTGGTAAAAAAGATTATACATTTACTGATGTATATGAGAAGCTATTGGAAGATTTTAGTAAGTTGGATTTTGAGATATATTATATAACACTATATTTAAAAGATGTAGAAAAATATAATACGAGATTAGATAGAAAAGATAAGGCTACATTTAAAAACTCAAAATTTGAAGCAGAAAATAGTATAAATCAACAAAAAGTATATTTAGAAATGGCAGAAGATATAAAGAAAAAATATCCAAATATAAAAGTAGCAAATATTTCTAATGATAGAGAATTTGAAGAAACTAAAAAAGAATTAAGGGATTTTATAGGATATTAAAAATCAAAGAAAAAAAGAGAAAAAACGAGAAAATAAATAAAAACGTAAAAATTAAGATTGCCAGAAACATGGAAAATATTTCTTGGTCAAAATAAAACTAAAATGAAATTTGTAATATTTATGATGATTACTGTATAATATATATCGATGGTGCATTATTCTAGTCATACTTAAGTTTACGAGGGTGGGGCTAAAAATCCACTAAAGGGCATATCGATGAAGTTTCTTGAGTGTGCGCGAAACGCCAAGTTTGTGTGTGTTCAGGAAGTAAGAGGTTAGGGTATTATGTAATGGCATACATGAGATTCCCTGATTTCGCGGAGGCTTAGATTACATATGAATACAATTTATATAAGATTTAAGAGTAACCTGTGATGAGTGCCAAGACACGAAAAGCACAGTGTAGCCTGTCTTGAGTGAATGTATTGGGATTAAATAATTAGTAAAGCGTAGTTTTGGCCAAATTAGTTTTACTGTACTTATGAAATTTCATTTGCAAAAGAGACTAGTAAACTAGGAAAGTGTGTTAAGGAAAACTTCTAGAATGTTTGCTTTAAAAGAGAAGCATAGAGGTCTATGGATTAAGGTACAGATTTAAGTGGCAATCTGGTATCTATTATATAATAATAGATATTTCCCTTAAACGGAAACGGCAATAGCAGTAATGCTATGCGGGAGATAGAGAAATTCGACCAGACCTAAACTGTAAAATTTACTTAGACTTTTGCCATCTAATAAAAAATAAAATTAGGAGGAAATCTTGGGAAAACTCAAAATTTCCTCTTTTGTGTAAAAAAGGAAGGGATAAAATAAAATTGAAAGAAAAAGACGAAAAAGCAAAACCGTGTGAGGTAGAAGATGTTAAAAAAGAAATGAAAAAAACAATGAGACAAGAAAATGCAAAAGTTGAAAAAGAAAATAAGAAAGAAATAGAAGAAGTAAAGGAAAAAATTGAGCAAAAAAAGAGAAAAAAAGAAAAAGATAAAAAGAAAGATGAAAATATTAAGTGGTTTATAGAAGTATTTGTAATGACTTTTATTTTATCAATGGTATTTTCATATATATCAACAAATGGTGTGTCAAATTTAAGTCTAATACCAGCAATTTTAATACTAGTTGCTGTAATTGCAGTTGGTATTATATTTGATATTGTTGGTGTAGCAGTAACCGTGGCAAATGAAAATGAATTTCATGCTAAAGCAACAAAAAAAGTAAAGGGATCGAAAGATTCAATAAAATTAATAAGAAATGCACCAAGAGTTGCTAATATTTGTGCCGACGTTATAGGAGATATTTGTGGTGTATTAAGTGGTGCAATTAGTGCATTAATCGCTGTGAAAATTACAGATCAATTTGGTTTAAGTTTTGATTTGCAATTCTTACTTAGTGCTTTGGTTTCAGCTATAACTGTTGGTGGAAAGGCATTAGGTAAAAATATTGCAAATAGCCAGTCAACAAAAATTGTTCATGCAGTCGGAATGTTATTTAATAGATTTAGTAGGGGAAAATAAAAATCTTAGAGTGTTTATAACGCTCTAAGATTTTTATTGAAATTCTAGAAAATATAATTTACTATAATCAAAAAAAGAAATTATATAGAAAAATTATAAAGAATTTATCTCATCTGTGGTTAAATTTGTTATTTCTTGTATAAGTTTAATATCAAAACCTTTTTCTTTCATTTTTTTAGCAATTTCTTTTTTTTCTTCAGCTTTTCCAATAGCTAAACTTTTTCTCTTTGCCTCGTTTATTTCAGTATTATAGGTTAGTCTACTTCTTTCTCTAATTTCGTATAATTCTCTTTCGTATTCATCTGCACTCATTTCTGTAAGTTGTTTTACTGCTTCTTTAATTTCTTCATTGTCATTTTTACACTCTTCTATCATTTTTGTATCGCCCCCAATTACATATAACCATTTTTCTAGTAAATCTGCTACCTTTGGCTTTTTTTTTCTTGAACTTTGGCAACTCTATTATATAATATTTACACATTTTTGTTAAATACTGATCTTCTTCTTTATATCCCATATCTACATATCTTATTTCTTCTGTTTCTTCATATTTTAACATTGCTAAATTTAGATATGAATTTCGTTTTATAATGGAATCGTTTATAATACATATAACTATTGTATCTTTTGCATCCTTATATTCCTGTGATATTTTGATATCTCCTGCTATTAATTTGGCATTATATACAACTAATCTTCTATCAATTGATGTTGTATTTCCTACTTGCATTTCAATATCAATAATAGTATCTTCGTTAATTTCTGCTTTTATATCTAATATACTTAATTTTTCGTCTATTGCTTCTTTTGGAATTTCTGGATTTTTGACTTCTATTTTTTGTATATTAATTTTTTTAATATAGCCTCTAACAGGCTTTTTAATATTTTTTCGTTTCCTCCCTTGCCAAAAATACGTTTAAAAACATAGTCATTTGATAATGGTAGCATATCTACTTTGTTTGATTTTTTTACATGATTCAATAAATTTTCTCCTTTCATTTTAACAGATTTTTTTTGGTTATACAATAAAAATATTAGAATAAAAAATGGATAGTATTTGACAAAAAATTCTAATCTTAGTTTTTTCTTGGATGAAAAGCTAGAAAAAAAGAATAAAAATAGTAAGCAAAGATAGAATAGATAAATAAATGGAAAGTTATAAAATAAAAAAGGTTTTTTATACCAATAGATTTCTATACTTACTTAAAGATTTGAATAATGATAGGTGGAGAGAAGAGTTATTATAAATAGAGATTTGGCAGATTAATTTAAAATATATAGATATAATTTTTTGATAAATAAAATAATAAAAGACAACAAATATATAATTTAAGATTAAAAAATATAACCAAAAAACTTATGTTAACACTATATCATGTATCTTAAAAAAATACAAGCTTTTATGGAGAAAAACTTGCAACTAATTAAGAACTATAATAAAATATGAAAAAATACAAATAATAAAAAGAGGTATTTTATATGAAAGTTTTAATTACAGGAGCGTCATCAGGAATAGGAAAAGACATGGCAAGAATATTAGCCAAAAAAGCGGAAGAACTAGTTTTAGTAGCAAGAGATATTACTAAATTAGAAGAAGTAAAAAAAGAATTAGAAAATGAAACAAAGATAGAAATAATATCAATGGATTTAAGTAATGAAGAAAATTGTAAAGAAATCCACAATAGAGTACAAAATGTGGATATCTTAATCAATAATGCAGGATTTGGAGATTGTGGTAATTTCACAAAAACAAGTTTAGAAAAAGATTTAAATATGATAAAGACAAATGTAATAGCTTATCATATATTAACAAAATTATATTTAACAGATATGAAAGAAAAAAATAGTGGAAAAATATTAAATGTAGCTTCAATAGCAGGATTTATGCCAGGGCCATTAATGGCCACATATTATGCAACTAAAAATTATGTAGTTAAGCTATCAGAAGCTATTCGAGAAGAATTAAAAAAAGAAAAGTCAAAAGTGCAAATTAGTATATTATGTCCAGGTCCAGTAGAAACGAATTTTAATAAAATCGCAAATGTTAAATTTAATTTAAGAGAAGCTAATAGTATGCAAGTTGCAAAATATGCAATAAAAAACTTAGAAAAAGGAAAATTTTATATTGTTCCAGGATTTGATGTAAAAATAGCAAGATTTGGGGCAAAGTTGTTGCCATCAAATATTATCAGTAAATTTGCTTATATGGCACAAAAAAGAAAACTAGGAGGAGAGTAAACTTAAACATAGAAACAAAAAAAGGCATTGACAAAACCAAACATATATTCTATAATTAGAGTGGTGATAATATGGAACGTCAAATATTGCATGTAGATGTTAATAATGCATTTTTGAGCTGGACAGCAATAGATATGTTAAAAAAAGGAAGTAAAATAGATATAAGAGAAATACCTGCAGTGATTGGTGGAGATGAGTCTAAAAGGTCTGGGATAGTATTGGCTAAAAGTATGAAAGCTAAGGAATGTGGAATAAAAACAGCAGATACAATATATCAATCAAGAATAAAATGTCCAGGGCTAAAGATATTTCCATCTGATTTTAAGATTTATAGAAAATATTCAAATAAGTTATATAATCTATTATTAGAATATACGGATAAAATAGAAAGATTTAGTATAGATGAATGTTTTTTAGATATGACACAATATCTAATGAATGATACATTATTAAACAAAGGAAAAGAAATTAATAAAAGAGTGAAAGAAGAATTAGGATTTACAGTAAATGTAGGAGTAGCACATAATAAACTTTTAGCAAAGATGGCATCAGATTTTACTAAGCCAGATAGAGTACATACACTTTTTGAAAACGAGATACAAGATAAAATGTGGCCACTTCACGTGTCAGAGTTATTTATGTTGGGAAAGAGAACAGTTCCTAAGTTATATAACATGCAAATAAGAACAATTGGAGATTTAGCAAAAGCAGATAAAAAAATATTACAAAGTAAATTTGGCAAACATGGAATAATGATGTGGGAATATGCAAATGGTATTGATAATTCTGAGGTGAAATATATAAAAGAAAAACCAAAAGGGATAGGTAACTCTGTAACTTTACCACAAGATATATCAAATATAGAAAAATTGGAAGAAATACTATTAGCGTTAACAGAACAGGTTACATATAGGTTGAGAAAGCAAAAAATGATAGCAAAAGTAGTAAATGTTCAATTAAGAAATAAGGATTTTGTTGATACTTCACATCAAAGAAAAATGTTGAATGCAACAGCAAGCACAAAAGAGATTTATAGTAATGCAAAAGAATTATTAGAACAAATGTATATTAAAGGTACACCTATTAGGTTAATAGGTGTTAGAGTTGATGATTTAACAGACAAAGAAGAGATGCAAATATCATTGTTTGATAATTCAGAAAATAAAAAACAAAAAGAACTTGATAAGGCAATAGATAAGTTAAAAGATAAATATGGATATAATTTAGTGACAAGAGCTGGAAAAATGGATGTGGAAGATTTAATAAAGTTTAGAAAAGATGACGTTAAATAGTTACTATAATTTAGTTACTAGATAATGGTTTAATAAATATTATAATTACAATGATTTGGGATATTTAAGCTATAAAAACCGTTATCTAGTAACATAATTTAATAAATATTTTACCAATATCATTGTATATCTAAATAAATTATGATATATTAACTGTAGAAATTAAAGTATTACTTAATTTTGAAAGTTAAACTTAAAAGATGAGTTAGAGAAAAGTAATTCATAAATAATTATTTAGAAATGGAGGATTGAAAATGCTAGAAGTATTATGCCATAGTAGTATAAGAATAACTGAAGATAAAGTTATATATATAGATCCATTTAAAATAGATAAAAATTATAATGATGCAGATTATGTCTTTTGTACACACTCACATTACGACCATTTTTCACCAGAAGATATAGAAAAAGTAAAAAAAGAGGATACTATATTAATAGTAACTAGTGATATAGAAGATGAAGCTAAAAAAATAGTTAACAAAGAAAATGTTTTCATTGTAGAGCCAGATAAAAAATATGATATTAAAGGTTTGAAAATTGAAACGACATATTCATACAATATTGACAAACAATTTCATCCTAAAGAAAATAAATGGGTAGGATATATAATTGAAATTAATAATAAAAGATATTATGTCGCAGGAGATACAGACAATATAAAAGAAATTCAAGATATAGAGTGTGATGTAGCCTTAATACCTATTGGTGGAACATATACAATGAACTATAAAGAAGCAGCCGAATTAGCGAATGATATAAATGCATCTACAGTAATTCCTATACATTATGGAACTATTGTAGGAGATAAAGAAGATGCGATAAGATTTAAAGAATTAGTGAAAAATAAAGAGGTCAAAATTTTGATATAATAGGGGGAGAAAAATGACGAATGAGAATGAGAAAAGAATATATGATATAATTGATCAAATACCTATTACTGATAAAAACAAAAAGCAAATAGAAGAAATAAAAATGGCTGTACAAACAGGAGATTATAAATCTGCATTAGCAAGGATTAAAGAGCTAAATGCACAAGAAGATACTGAAATAGAAGACATAGAAGAAGTAGTAGATGAAAATAATGATGCTGTATTATTTTCAAAAGAATTAAGTGATCCAGATTTAGAGTATAGATATATGGGATTATTATTGGAAAATCCAAAATCTATTTCTAGATATTATTTCTTATATGGAGATTGCTATTTTGAAGATGATAAAATATTAAATGTGTATAAAAGTGTATTATTTACAGAAGGAGGAAGATATACTCCAGAAATAGCCAAAGATGGATTTAACTTTTCTAAAGATTCAGAAGAAGTGTATAGATTTAAAAATCAATTAAAAAAGAATGTCAGAGATAAAAATTATGATATGGAAAAAACATACACAGAATTAAAAAAATTATTTGTACTAAGAAAAGGATATATGACTAATCCAGTAAGAACTATACAAGATAAAATAATAGAGATTAGACATTATGAATTATATGATCAAATGTCTGTAGAAGAAGTAGAAGCAGCAGTAAATCAAGTAACAGTAACAGAGAAATTTAAACAAACTATATTAAATAGAAATCTTACAAACTTTATTGAAGAAGGTACTAATAACTTGGCAAATGGATTACCTTTACCATTTCCAATATTAACCCAAGTATTTAAGGGGATAAGAAAAGGAGAAACAATGGCATATGCAATGCCTTCTAATGCCGGAAAAAGTAGATTTGCAATTAACTTAGCTGCACATACAGCATTTATCAGTAAGAAAAAGGTATTAATAATTTCTAATGAAATGTCAGAAGAAAAAATGAAATTATGTTTAATAACAACAATAGTTAATAATCCAGAAATACAAAAAATACATGGACATAAAATAAGTATAACAGAAAATGAAATTTTAGCGTTACAATTTAAGGCAGATGACCCTAAAAAAGTCAAAGTTGATGAGCAAGGCCATGTTTTAAGAGAGAAAGATGAAAAACAACACGATTTTATAAAAAGACTACAAAAAGAATCTTCTCAATTCAATGAAGTAATAGCTGTTACAGATTGGATTAATAAAGAAATAAATAATTCAATATATTTTATGAATATAACAGACCATACTAATGATGAATTAAAAAAAGTAATTATGAACTATTATTATAAAGAGAAAATCGAATATGTATTTTATGATACTCTAAAAACAGATACTGCTAATATAGGTAATGCAGAAGAAATAAAGAAAACAGCTACAATATTATCAAATATAGCTCAAAATTTTGAAATATTTATATGTTCTTCATTACAGTTAACAGAAACATCAACATTACCTGTAAACTTAGACGTAAATGATTTAGCAGTAAGTAGGACAGTAAAAGAGGTTTTAGATACGTTGTGTTTAATAAAACAAATAAATAGAGATAATCTTCAAGATTATGAATATTCATTAAAAGAAGTTGATAAGAAATTTTATGATTTGAAAAAATATGATGACCCAGATGTTAGATACTATGCATGTGTGGTTGACAAAAATAGGGCAGGTCCTAAGCCAAAATTAGTTTTTAAATTAAATCTAGCATATAACAGTTGGGAAGAATTAGGCTATTTAAGATTGAAACAATCTGGAAATGAAGAATAG
>CALYAB010000005.1 GCA_944393395.1 uncultured Clostridia bacterium | reverse complement strand
ATATTATTAAGAATAAAATAGAAAAGAGTGATTATATGGAAAAAGTAGCAATAATAACTGGTGGAGCAAGGGGAATAGGAAAAGCAATAGTAGAAAGATTAGCTAGAAAAGGAATAAAGGTAATTGCAAATTATAATAAGTCAGAGAATAAAGCAATAGAACTAAAAAAAGACTTAGAAAAAGAAAATGTAATAATTGATATATTTAAGGCTGATGTATCTAAAAAAGAACAATGTAAAGAACTTGTAAATTATACAATTAATAAATATGGAAAAGTAGATATATTAATTAATAATGCAGGAATAAGTAAAAGTCAATTAATTGATGAAGTTACAGAAAAAGATTGGAATGAGATGGTTAATACAAACTTATATTCAGCTTTTGCTATGTGTCAGGAAGTAATACCTAATATGATTAGTAGAAAAAGTGGAGATATAATAAATATATCATCAGTATGGGGGATTGTAGGTGCTTCACAAGAAATAGTTTATTCTATTACAAAAGCAGGAATAGATGGTTTGACAAAGGCCTTAGCTAAGGAAGTTGGTCCTTCAAATATTAAGGTTAATTCTATAGCTCCAGGATATATAGATACAGATATGAATAAAGAATATTCATCAGAAATAGTAGAACAAATAAAAGAAGAAATACCATTACAAAAAATAGGTAAGCCTGAAGATATTGCAAAATGTGTAGAATGGCTTGTAGAAGATAATTATACAACAGGACAGGTAATATCAGTTAATGGGGGATGGTTTATTGTCTAAGAAAAGTGATTTTACCTATATATAAGAAAGACGTGCGTTAACGAAATCAAAGATTTCGATGTACACATGTTTAACAAAAAAATCTCGCTTTGCGAGATTTTTATATATTAATTTTCATTATTATTTGTTGCTTTTTTCTTATAATTACCAGAGATTATTTTTGGTAGATAAGTAATTAGTTTATAAACAGCTAAACGTATTTTTTTACTCCACATATAAGCTTTTCTTAATTTTCTAGGAGAACCTAAAGCAGATGGTTCATCTTCTAAAACTAATAATTCTGTTGGTAATTTTTCTATATTAAATACATAATTTTGTCCATCATTATTATCCCAATTATCATTTTCATCTTTAAAACAGAAATTAAAAGTAGAACCTTCTCCTAATTGTATTTCTGCTTGAAATCCTAAATCTGTTTTTTCCATTACTACGTCATTTATATTATCCCAATTACTTCCAAAACCATAGTGAATAGATACTTCTTGAGAAGCATCTTGAAAAAGTTTACCTGTATATGAAATTTTTACTTTAGTATTTTCAACTAATTTATCTGTGTTAAAAAATATGTTTTTTGATAATTCCATTTTTATAATCTCTCCTTGTTTATCTTTTGCTAACAACATTATAATATTAAATTTTACAATGTTCAAGCATTTTTTTTAAAAATAAACAAAATATTAAAAATGTAATGAAACTGTAATGGTTTTGTAACAAATGTGTGAATATGGAAAAGCCATTATTGAATAAAATAAAAATATATATTGTCAAAAAAATCAGAATATGATAATATTTATTTAGTATATAAAAAAGGGGAAGATATTATGAAAGAAGAGTTATTGGAGGAGGCTTCTATGGAAACAAAAGAAGATGAAAAAAATATAGATGAAAATGTATCAGAAAATAAAAGTGACAATTTAAACTCAGATTCAAAAAAAGAAAAAAATAACAAAGAGAATTCTAAAAAAGAAGAAAATAAAACTGATAAAAAGAAAAAAAGAGATAAAAATAGAAAAAAAGCTAATATGCCTAAAGATAAAGAAGAAGTGAAAAAAGATAATAACAAAAAAGAAAACTCTAGTAAAAATAAAAAAGAAGAAAATAACTCTAAGGATAAAGCGAAAAAAAATAAAAACGAAAAGAAAAACAATAATAAAAAAGATGCTAAAAATAAAGAAAACAAAGGTAATAAGAAGAAAACAAAGAAAATTATAATTTCACTAATAATTGTAGCTATTATTGGGTTAATCTTTTCAACTGTTTTTGCTTTAACGAATATCGGAAATGAAAAAATTGTAAGTGGAGTTACTATACAAGGATTAGAGGTTTCAGGCTTAACAAAAGAAGAAGCAAAAGCAAAACTAGAAACAGCATATTCTGAAAAGTTAGGGAAAAATATTGAATTAAAATATCAAGAATTTGAATCAGAGCTAAATCCAACTCTTATAGAAGTAAATTATGATGAAGAAAAAGCAGTAGATGAAGCATATTCAATAGGAAGGAAAAGTAATATATTTGCTAATAATTATAACATTTTATTTGCGCTAATAGGAAAGAAAGATGTTCCTGTTGATATGTCTATGAATGAGGAAACAGCTAAGCAAACAATTAATGATATAGGCACAAATTTGCCAGGCGTTATGACACAATCTAGTTATAGTATAGAAGGAAGCAATTTAATAATAACAAGAGGAAAAGAAGGTATTTTAATAAAAACAGATGAATTATTAGCAAAAGTAAAAGAAGAGTTAAATAATATTAATATTACCGAGAATTGCATAGAAATACCTGTAGAAACAAAGAAACCAGATGACATAGATATAGATAAAATACATAGTGAAGTATATAAAGAAGTACAAGATGCTTACTATACAAAAGATCCATTTACTGTTTATCCAGAGGTTGAAGGTGTAGATTTTGATGTAGAGAAAGCAAAAGAAATGATTGCAGCAGAGGTAAAAGATGAATATGTTATTGAATTAATAATAACGAAACCAAAAGTAACAATAGATCAAATAGGAACAGAAGCTTTTCCAGACCAATTAGCAACATTTACAACAAGGTATGATGCAAGTGATACAGATAGAACAACAAATTTAAATTTGGCATGTCAAAAAATAAATGGAAAAGTAATATTACCAGGTGCTACATTTTCATATAATGAGACATTAGGTCAAAGGTCATATTCAGCAGGATACAGAAATGCGAAAGTATATGAAAATGGGGAAGTAGTAGATGGAATAGGTGGAGGAATTTGTCAAATTTCATCAACATTATATAATTCAGCTTTGATGTCTGATATGGAAATAGTAGAAAGAAGAAACCATCAATTTGTAACTTCATATGTTGGTGCAGGAAGAGATGCTACTGTAGTTTATGGAGTAACAGATTTTAAATTTAAAAATACAAGAACATATCCAGTAAAGATTGTCGCTTCAGCTAAAAGCGGAATAGCAACAGTTTCGATATATGGAATTAAGGAAGCTGATAGAGAATATACGTATTCTTTTAGTACTAAAACTATTTCAACAATACCATATACAACCAAGTATGTTGAGGATGCAAGTTTAGCAGCAGGAAAAGAAGTTGTTAAGCAAAAGGGTGCAAATGGGCTTGTGACTGAAACATATATGACAAAAATGTTAAACGGAAAGGTAGTTTCAACAAAGTTATTGTCAAAAGATACTTATAGTGCAATGCAAAGAATTATACATAGAGGAGTAACAGTAGCTACACCAAGTACAACTACTGCTCCTACAACTACTCAACCACCACAACAACAAACTCCTGAAGTACAAACACCACAGCAACCAACTACAGTGGAAGAGCAAGTACCAAAAGAAGAAAATGCTCAAACTACAACAGGTCAATAAAATATAATAAAACTCCCTTGAATGGGAGTTTTATTATATTTTAGGAAAGTCATACTGACTTTCTAATATATAAAAATACGATGCACACAAATTTATTACATAAATTTGGCGCAGAACAAATTTACGGAAAGCCAAAGAGAAAAGATAAAATTAGTACAAATGTTAAGGCTTTCCGATTTATTTTTCAATTTGATTGTCTAATAAGTGAATGACCTCATGAACATATTGTTCTTTCCCTAAAGTTTTTGCTAATTGTTTTTTATCTATAATTGTAATGGCGTTTTCAAAATGTTTTATTGGCATAGTTCTTGCTGGAGCTTTATCATATGTGAAAATTCCCCCATTTTCATCATATAAGAAGATTTCTTCACCAGGTTTATTTTTATATGTTGAATTTTTAGTAACATCACAGATAATTCCTAATTTATCTAAATCTTGACTTCCAATGCCTAATTTTTTACTCTGTTTTATTTTATCTATGCTAGAATTCATTTCTTCCTCAGAGTTATATTCTATTACATGATAGTTTTCTTTTAGCAACTTTTCCTTATCATCATCTATTTTTTCGATTTCTTTTAAAAATTCTATGTCTTCTTTAGGGTGGTTTACATTTCCATATTCATCAGACTCTTCTGGTGATATCATTAAACTTAAAATAGGTGTATGCATATTGGCATCAGGAATGCAGAATCTAGATAATTCTTTTAACCTGGGATCTTTAGTGTTTTTAAATATGTTTAAAGATTCTTTTAAAAATTCAAGGTCATTATATTTAATATATTCATCCAAATCAATTTCTTCTGCATTTTTTCCAATATTGTTTTGAAAAAAGGTTTTTAATGGATATTGTTCATCAACTTCTAATAATCTATTCGCAAATTCCTTAAATATATATTCATATAGTCTTCCTTCGCTTGAATTATAGATTTTTTTATAATTATTAAATCGAACATCCAAAAATCTTTCAATATTTTCTAATTGATTACTCGGAAATGCTAATACTAGCTTAGTTTTACCATCTATTGATACTTTTTTTAAATCAATGTTATCAATTAATTCTGTAACAATTTTCCCCATTTCTTTATCTCCATAGCCAACTGCGAAAAATAAATCTCTTACTAAAAAATCACCTCTATCTACGTCAAATTGTCCTTCAATTACAGAATTTAAGCCTAAAAAGTTTCTTTTTTCAGCTTCGTCCATTATTTCGGCCATATTTGGATAGACTTTATTTAGAGCTTGGCGTAATTCCTTATTTTCATGAATTAGCCTTTTTCCAATTTTTTCATGGAATCCTTTAGGAAGATTACAAATTGTTTCCATTGTATGCGAAAATGGTCCATGCCCGATATCGTGTAGTAAAGCTCTCATCATTTCTGCTAATAAATATTTTTCATAGTGTTTTTTCTGTATTAATTTATGTATATTTTCTTTTGAAGATAAATTCATTAATATGTCTACCATTCTAGCATAAGCACCTTTACCATGTTTTCCTCTATCATGCATTAGATCTTCGTTAGTAAAAACTTGAGTTCCTAATTGAAATATTTTGTTACTTCTTTTATATACATCAGTTTTTAATACTTCTAAGATTTCAGGAGTATAATAAATTAATCCTTGATTTTGTATTCCTCCATTGTATAAACATAATATGTGATCTAGTTCATACATAACATATTGAGGAGTTTTATACAAAAAGTTAAAGAATTGTTCATAATCTCTATGTGTTTTCATGTTATTATCCCTCTTTTTAGTAATGTTATATATAATAATTTTATTGGAAATTTCTTTTGTGAATTAATCTTTTATTGCATAGGAAAAATCGGATTTTATCTTGAATACATATAAGATTTTTCTGTATACAACAAGGTTAGATTTTTTATAAAAGTGATTTTAAAAATTTATCATAAGAATATAAAAAGATGACTATTTCATCATTGTTTTTATAGCATATTAGAAGGATAAAGTCAAGTATGAGTTGGAAAACAGGGAAAGATTTGCTATTGACAAATAAAGAAAAAGTAGTTATAATAATATTTGTCTAACATAAATGGGCCATTAGCTCAGTTGGTAGAGCAGCAGACTCTTAATCTGACGGTCGGAGGTTCGATCCCTCTATGGCTCACCAAAACATTATTATACAAACACTCTGTATGCGTGTTTAAATAAGTGTTTTTAACATTATCAATTGTCGGGATTGATAATGTTATTTTTTGTTTAGATACATTAAATATTATAATTATTTCATCTTCTGTTATATAAATTTCATCTACAAATATCTTTATTAATTTTTTTCTATATTTAATATCATTAATATCTTTATTTTTTAATTGGTGTAAAAAAAATCTTATATGTTCTTCATTTGTATATAATAACTTATTTTTTTCTTTTACATTTCTTTTTACCTGCATGACTTTTGCAACCATAATATCTGTACGTATTAACACTTTTAGCTGTTCCACTAACACCTCTCATCTTTTCTCCACAACAATCTTTTATCTATACTTCTATTTAATTCTCTCTCAAATTTTTTCAAATCACATTTAATTCTCAAATTCGCCATATAAAAATCCCTTCTTATGCTACATAACTAATAAAAATTATTTGACAAATTTGTTTAATCTGTGTATAATAATTATAGGAAATGGAGAAACCACAAACGTGGTTCGCCAAGTTAATGTTTTGACACATCTAACTCGGGAAAGTTTACAGATGTGTCTTTTTGGTTATTTGCTCTTACAAAGCATTATTACAAGTGCTATTATTGAAGTAAGAGCTATGATAGTTACTCCAATTAATGAATAATATAATATGTATATTGTTACAATTAATGTTTGTATTTCTACCATACGCCTCACCTCCTTATTGGAGGCAAACCACATCTGCTTATTCTCATTTCCTATGTTCAATACTATACAACATTTGTTTGCAAAAATCAAGCGAACAAAACAAATTATATAATTTAAGCAATTTTATTATTTATACGATAAATTATAGCAAATCCACCTACAAAGAAAAAGAAGTTTGTTTTTGTCAAGTTTCGGTTCACCAAAACATCATTATACGAACATAATATATAATCAAAAATAATTCAAGCATACTTTTGCACAAAATCAAAAATAATTTTAATGCAAATTTACACAAAATCAAAGATAATACGACAAACATTTACATATTTATGCATTTCCTTAGACTTTTTCCAATGTTATATTATATTTATGGGAATAAGAATATAGTTTTTTTCTAATGATTGAAGTAAATAGTTAATGATACAAATATTAAATGCTTGTAAACAGATTGAAAAAAAATTAGGAGCTAGATTACTAACTCCTAATTTTAAACTTATTCTATGATTTATTTTCTTGTTGTTCATAAAATATCTTTTTTATTTCTTGTGCATTTTTTACTTGTGGGAAAGTCCATCCATCTCCAAAAGATTTTATAGTAACTGTCTCATATTTTAGAATAGTTCCAAAAAGTCCTTTTGATGTTGAGATTGTATTAACTTTATCTATTGGGATATCTAATTCCTGTTTTTTGATTAACCCAGTAGAACCATACACACGTTTATTAGTTATACATAAATTATTTGTAAAATAACTAACTAACCAAGCTCTATAGATAAAAAGTAGCCATAATATTGCTAATGGCCATACAGCCAAAAGTAATACTGTTATTACTCCACCTACAATTAATATGGTTTTGTCTTGTTCTGCTTTTACTAATATTTTTTCTCCATTTGTTAAGTTTTCTTCCATTTTTGTTACCATATTTTTATCCCCTTTCTTATTTTAAAATTCTTAATTTGGAATACTTTATTTTAGATTGTTTACCTTCAATTTCTTAAAGAATCAATGTTTTACCTAATTAGTATTCTAAATTTTATTTCTTATATGATGATTATAGCAAATAAAAATTTTTTTGTAAATACTTTATATTTAATTCAACATATCTTTTCTCTTTAGCCACCAAGTTACTCCTAATGTTAATATAACTGCTATTGCTACCATTATAATAAACCCTATACTACTATTTTCAAATGGTAATTTTACATTCATTCCCCAAAAACTTGATATCATAGTAGGAATAGCAAGCACAATTGTAATAGATGTTAAAAATTTCATAACACCATTTAAATTGTTAGAAATAATTGAAGCATATGCATCCATTGTTCCATTTAAAATATTTGTATATATTTGTGCCATTTCTATTGCCTGTCTATTTTCGATAATAGCATCTTCTAATATATCTTCATCATCATCATATAGTTTAACAATTTTTCCTCTCATGGTTTTTTCCATGACAATTTCATTTGATTTAAGTGATGTTGCAAAATATACTAACCCTTTGTCTAAACTTAATAATTTTAATAATTCTTTATTTTTCATTGAATTCTTTAATATATATTCTGCTATTTCTGTTTCTTTATTTATTTGTTTTAAGTAAGTTAAATAATATGATGAATTTAAATAGAATATTTGAAAAATAAATCTTGTTTTCTTATAAGTTTGAAAATTCTTTATTTTTCTTTTTTCAAAATCTTCAATTACTCTATTTTTTCTTAATGATACTGTTATAAAAAAATCATCTCTTACTACAATCATACCTAATGGCATTGTAGTATATATATCATTTTCTTCATTTTTTTCTAATACTGGAACATCTATTACAAAAAGAATTGTATTGTCGTCTTCCTCTTCATCTATTCTGGCTTTTTCTTCGTAATCTAATGCATCTCTTATAAAGTCTTCTTGAATATTTAAATTCTCACATACTCTTTTTATTTCATTTTCGGAGGGATTAACTAAATTAATCCAGCTTCCTTTTTTAAATTCTTTTATTTCTTGTAATTTGTTTGTTTCTATATCAGTATTATATATTTTTAGCAAATCCCTCACCCCTTTGACTTTTTATCTAACATTACTATTTTAGCCTTTTTGTACCATTTTGTCAAGAATTTATAGCTTACACAATAAAATTATGTCAACTTTACTGATTCAAGATTTTAGAGATATTATTTAATTCTGTTTTTAATGTTGTATACATACTTGATCCGATTGATGTATCTGTTCCTTCTTCATATAAAGAAATTGCTTTATTAATATCTAATAATTTCATTTTTTTGGTAGTAGCTGAAGAATTTTTATACATATATATAGGTATATAATTTATATTATCTACTGTGACTGTACTGTCAGTATGTTTTGTTATTTGTAAATCTAAAATAATAGAACTTCTAGTATTGGCAGCATTTTGGTCACTGATAAAATTTCCTAAAGAATATATAATAAAACCATCTTGAGTAGAACCATTTTCTAAAGTAACAGTTCTTTTTTCCATCTTTTGCAAAACATGAGGATGAGTTCCTAAAATTATATTTACACCATTTTGGAAAAGGAAGTCTGCCAATTGATTTTGAGTATCATTAGGAGTTGTGCTATATTCAGTACCCCAATGCATAGAAGCGATTATAATATCTGCTCCTTCTGATTTAGCCTTTTCTATATTTGATTTTATTAAATTTTGATCAATTATATTTATGCAAAAAGTTTTATCAGAAGGTATTGAGATTCCGTTTGTTCCATAAGCATAATTTAAAAATGCAATTTTTATACCTTTTACATATTTATATAATATAGTATCTCTTTCTTCTTGTGTTTTATAGGTTCCAACATGAGAAATATCTGCTGAATCAAGGACATCTATAGTTCTGGATAATCCATCAAAGCCATAATCTAAACTATGATTTCCAGCAGTAGAAACAACGTCAACACCTAATTTTTTTAAATTAGATGCTAAAGCATCAGGAGTATTAAATCTTGGATAATTACTATATCCTTTATCGCTACCAGCAAATGTAGTTTCTAAATTAGCAACAGTGATATTTGAATTTTTTATATAATAATTAATATCATCAAATACATATGAAAAATCATATTCGCCAGTTTCAGAATTATATGCATCCATATATTGAGTATTATGACACATAATGTCTCCTATAGCGGTCAAATTAAAAGTGGTATCAGAGTTGGTGCTTTCCTCAGTATTTGAATTTTCTGTATTATTATTTTCTACAGAGTTTAAATTTTCGAGAT
This sequence comes from uncultured Clostridia bacterium, assembly GCA_944393395.1. GTDB lineage: Bacteria > Bacillota > Clostridia > TANB77 > CAG-508 > CAG-269. Next base: position 35,318 of record CALYAB010000005.1, on the reverse strand, counting down.
ATTGTTTTGTTGCAGATTGATATTTTAGCCAATTGCTAGCAATATTAAAAACCATAACTATTAAAAATAAAACAAGAAGTATGAATATTATTTTTAATAAAAGACTAGTGATTTTTTTAGTGTCATTATTATTTTTTTTTGATTTTCTAATATTTCTTTGATTTCTTCTCAAATTTGTATCCCCCCAACTTTATTTACTACAAATTATCATAAAAAATAAAAAATTTCAATAATTGTATAAATAAAATAAAAAAGGTTAAAATAATAAAAAATATAAAAAGGAGGATAAATGATGAAAATAATAGATAAAATTGCATTAGTATTGATAATAATAGGTGCAATAAATTGGGGATTAATAGCTTTATTTAATTTAGATCTAGTTGCACTATTATTTGGAGATATGACAATCTTATCAAGAATTGTGTATGGCTTAGTTGGTCTATCTGGACTATGGGGAATAAAGTTGTTATTTGATGACTAATATAAAAGATTTAAAATTTTTGAGAACGGGATTCTTTATGAGTCCTTTTTTTCTTTCACTGTAGTTTATTGAGTTGTAAATAGTAACAACTAGTAACTTCCTATAAGAGAACTTTAATTAAAACAATTGAAAATAATGTAAAAATAGTATATAATGGCAAAAGTAAACAAAAAGAACAAAATAAGGAGTGAAAAATAGATGTTAAGTACAAATGGAGTTACTGTTAGATTTGGAAAAAGAGTACTATTTGAAGATGTAAATATAAGATTCGGAAAAGGAAACTGTTATGGGATTATAGGTGCAAATGGTGCAGGAAAGTCAACTTTCTTAAAGGTTTTATCTGGAGAAATAGAGCCAAGTAAAGGTGATGTTAGTTTAGATAAAGGTGAAAGATTATCTATGTTAAAACAAGACCACTTTGCTTTTGAAGAATATACAGTTATGGATACAGTTTTAATGGGAAACAAAGAACTGTATGACATTATGAAAGAAAAAGAAGCAATATATGCAAAACCGGACTTTTCAGAAGAAGATGGAATGAAGGCTGCTAAGTTAGAAGAAAGATTTGCAGAGATGGATGGCTGGAATGCAGAGTCAGATGCAGCAATGTTATTAAACGATTTAGGGATAATACCTGATAATCATTATAAATATATGAAGGAAATTGAGGCTAAAGAAAAAGTAAAAGTCTTATTAGCCCAAAGTTTATTTGGAAATCCAGATGTATTATTACTAGATGAGCCAACAAATGACTTAGATATGAAAAGTATAAATTGGTTACAAGATTTTTTAATTGATTTTGAGAATACAGTTATTGTTGTATCACATGATAGATATTTCTTAAATAAAGTATGTACACATATAGCAGATGTTGACTTTGGAAAGATAAAAGTATATCCAGGAAATTATGATTTCTGGTACGAGTCAAGTCAATTAGCTTTAAAACAAGCAAGAGAGCAAAACAAAAAGAAAGAAGAAAAAATAAAGGAATTACAAGACTTTATAGCAAGATTTAGTGCGAATGCTTCAAAATCAAAACAAGCGACTTCAAGGAAAAAAACATTAGAAAAAATAGAATTAGAAGATATAAAACCTTCTAATAGAAAGTATCCATACATTGATTTTAAACCAGATAGAGAGCCAGGAAGAGATATTTTACAAGTAAAAAATATATCTAAAACAGTAGATGGAGTGAAATTATTAGATAATGTTTCATTTGATGTAAAAGAAGGAAATAAAATTGCATTTTTAGCTGATAATGAATTAGCAAAAACAGTTTTGTTCCAAATAATAGAAGGAGAAATAGAGCCTGATGAAGGAGAAATAGTCTGGGGAGCTACTATTACTAAATCATATTTTCCTAAAGATAATAATTATTTATTTGAAACAGATGAAAATATAACTGAATGGCTTAGGAAATATTCAAAAGATCCAGATGAAACATATGTAAGAAGTTTTTTAGGAAGAATGTTATTTTCAGGTGATGAAGCGTTAAAAAAAGTAAAAGTTATGTCTGGTGGAGAAAAAGTAAGATGTGTATTGTCTAAAATGATGTTGTCAGGTGCTAATTTCTTAATATTTGATGAACCAACAAATCATTTAGACATGGAAAGTATTACTTCTTTGAATGAAGGAATGAAAAAATTTACTGGAAATATTTTATTTACATCTCATGATCATGAATTAACTCAAACTGTTGCAGATAGAATTATTGATATTAAGGAAGATGGAAAGATAATCGACAGAGAAGTTACATATAATGAATATTTAGGTGTAGAGTAACTTAAAAGCTGTTTTTTGGGACGGACTCAAAAAACAGCTCCTTTTTATATATTAGGAAAGTCATGCTGACTTTCTAATATATAAAAATACGTTGCACACAAATTTATTACATAAATTTGGCGCAGAACAAATTTACGGAAAGCCAAAGAGAAAAGATAAAATTAATATAAATTTTGAGGCTTTCCGATTTGTTCTTGTATAGGAAAAATCGGTTTTATCTTGACCACATATAAAGTATAAATAAGTCTTAAAAATGTGAAACTAAAACGTTTATTTCACGTAAAAATGTGAAACAAAGCACTTGATTTCACATAAATAAGTGAAATTGACTTGATGAATTTCTTATATATTTTTTGACGAAATCCAAGAGTCAGAAAACTTGAATAGATTATTTTGGCAATAAAACTTTATTTTTGAAAATATATTTGACTTAAATCTTACGCATTGTTATAATAGGACTGTTAGTAAACAGTTCAAAGGAAGGAAGAAAAAAATGGATAAAATTATAAAAATAATTGCAGAAGAGTTAAATATAAAACCAAAACAAGTAGAAGCTACTATTAAGTTGATAGATGAAGGTAATACAATTCCCTTCATTGCTCGTTATAGAAAAGAAGTTACAGGAGGCCTAAGTGATGAAATCCTTAGGGATTTAGGAGAAAGACTAAATTATTTAAGAAATTTAGAGAAGAGAAAAGAAGAAGTTGTAAAATCAATAGATGAGCAAGGCAAATTGACTGATGAAATTTTACAAGCAATTGCAATAAGTAAAACATTAGCAGAAGTAGAAGATATTTATAGACCATATAAACAAAAAAAGAAAACAAGGGCAACAGTTGCAAAGGCAAAAGGGCTAGAACCTTTAGCAAATATTATAATAGAACAAAAGGAAACTAATCCAATTATAGAGATTGCAAAAGAATATGTAAATATCGAAAAATTATCAGAAGAGGATAAGAAAGATAAAAATAAAGTAGTTGCAACTCCAGAAGATGCTATTCAAGGAGCATTAGATATTATTGCAGAAGATATATCTGACAATAGTAAATATAGAAAGCAAATAAAAAGGATATGTTATAGAGAAGCATTAATCGAAACAAAAGCATCAAATCCTGAAGAAAAATCAAACTATGAAATGTATTATGAATATCAAGAAGCTATAAAATATATACCAAGTCATAGAATATTAGCCATAAATAGAGGAGAAAAAGAGGACTTTTTAAAAGTAAAAATACAAAAACCAGAAGATAAAATCCTAGAATATATTGAAAGAGACATTATAAAAGGTGAAACACAATTCACAGATATGTTAAAAGAAACCATAGCAGATAGTTTCAAAAGATTGATAGAACCTTCAATAGATAGAGAAATTCGTTCAGACTTAACAGAAAAGGCAGAAGATAAAGCAATAAAAGTATTTGGTAAAAATTCTAAACAATTACTTTTAGGTGCTCCAATAAAAGGAAAAACAGTAATGGGATTTGATCCTGCATATAGGACAGGTTGTAAGATTGCAGTTATTGATGAAACAGGAAAATTGTTAGATTATACAACAGTATATCCAACAGAGCCTCAAAATGATGTAGAAGGAGCAAAAAAAGAACTATTAAAATTAATAGAGAAAGATAAAGTTGATATGATAGCAATAGGAAATGGAACAGCTTCAAGAGAATCAGAAATGTTTGTAGCAGATATGATAAAAGAGGCATCAAGACAAGTTAATTATGTAATTGTAAGTGAGGCAGGAGCTTCAGTATATTCAGCTTCAAAGTTAGCAACAGAAGAGTATCCAGATATAAATGTTTCTATAAGAGGTGCTATATCTATTGCAAGAAGATTGCAAGATCCATTAGCAGAACTTGTAAAAATAGACCCTAAAGCTATTGGAGTTGGACAATATCAACATGATGTTAATCAAAAGAAATTAGCAGAAAGTTTAACTGGTGTTGTAGAGGATAGTGTTAATAAAGTAGGTGTAGATGTTAATACAGCAACTCCATCACTATTGTCATATGTATCTGGAATAAATAATTCGATAGCAAAAAATATTGTAAAATATAGAGATGAAAATGGAAAATTGAAAAATAGAAAGCAATTATTAAAAGTTCCAAAACTTGGAAAAGTAGCATTTGAACAATGTGCAGGATTTTTGAGAATATTAGATGGTGATAATCCTTTAGAAATTACAGCAGTTCACCCAGAAAGTTATGAAGTTACAGAAAGACTTTTAGCTAAAGTCGGATTCGATAAGGAAGATTTAAAAGATAAGGAAAAATTAGCAGACTTAAGAACAAAATTGAAAAATGTAAATGTAAAAGAAATGTCTAAGGAATTAGATGTTGGAGAAATGACTTTAACAGACATTATCGAAGAATTATCAAAACCAGGTAGAGATCCTCGTGAAGATATGCCAAAACCAATTTTAAGAAGTGATGTTTTAAAAATGGATGACCTAAAAGAGGGGATGGTTTTAACAGGTACTGTAAGAAATGTAATTGACTTTGGAGCTTTTGTAGATATTGGTGTAAAACATGATGGACTTGTTCATATTTCAGAGATGAGTGATAAATATATAAAAAATCCTTCTGATGTAGTTTCAGTAGGGGATATTGTAAAAGTAAAAGTTATTAAGATTGATAAAGACAGACAAAAAGTAGGGCTTTCAATGAAATGTTAGGTTGGGGACGTGCCAAAATGGACAATTTTTGTTCAAAAGGGACAGACCTTCATAAATAATAAATAACATGACATATATTTATAAAACTATAATATATATGTCATGTTATTTATTTGTGTACAAAAATCAAATTGTGAGGTCTGTCCCTTTTGAACAAAAATTGTCCATTTTGGCACGTCCCCAACCTAACATTTCATCCTTTATATTTCTCTTGTATCTCTTTTATTTCATCAAAATGATTTTTAAGAATATCTAAGAAAAGATCATCTAATTCTGGATCAAATTGTGTTCCTCGACATCTTTCAAATTCAGAAATAATTTTATCAATGCTTAAAGAATCACGATAAGCTCTTTTAGATGCCATAGCATCAAAACTATCAGCAATTGTAGCTATTCTAGCTAAATATGGTATATCATTACCAGCAAGTCTTCCTGGATAGCCTGTTCCATCGTATTTTTCATGATGATGTTCAACAATAGGTAAAATATCATCAAAAATAGAAGCATTTGATAATATGTGAACACCGATATTAGGATGTTGCTTTATTTGAGAATATTCCTCATCTGTTAGTCTAGATTCTTTTAATAAAACACTATCTGGAACTCCAATTTTACCAATATCATGAAATAATCCACCTATTTCTAAAGTATGTAAATCTTCATCAGATAGACCTAATTTTTTTCCTATTAGTACCGAATATGCTGCAACTCTATCAGAATGACCTCTTGTATACATATCTTTAGCTTCAATAGTATATCTTAGTGTTTTTATAGAATCCAAATATGCTTGTTCTAATTTTTCGTATGTATTAGATAATTTTTCGTTTATTTCTTTAATTTCATTCATTTGTTTTATAGATTTAATACCTGATTCTATTAGTAAAAGTAGTTGGTCAAACTTATCACTTTTTTCACAATATCCTTGAATATCAAGTCTTCTAATTGTTTCTAGAGGTGGTGCCAAATCTTTATGACCAGTTAGTAATAAAATATATAAATCTTTATTAAATTTTCTTATTTCTTCAACAACTTGGTCTCCATGAAATGGTGTCATGATAAAGTCTAATATCATTAAGTCAAAATGTTCTTGTTTGACTAATTCAATAGCTTTTTGAGGATCTGTTACACCTGTAAAATCATATCCTGAACGTTTTAAAAATATAGATAAAGAGTCTACGATTCCTTCTTCGTCATCTACGGCTATAATTCTATAAGAATTATTTTCTACATTTTCTACATTTTCTACTCCTTGCATATGTTTTCTCATAATTAACCTCTCATAATATAACTTTTTTCTTATTATATTAATAAAATTAATAAAAATCAAGTTTTTTATATTATTTTTTATGATATATATTACTAGTTATTGGTACTAATAACCGACTAATACAAAATAAGTCAAACTGCTAGTATACTAATTGTGCTATCTTATTGAATAGGAAAAATCAGCTTTTATTTTGACCACGTATAAGATTTTTCCGTTATTATATTAGTATACCAACAGTTTGATTTGATTTATTTTTAATATTAGGAAATTCATGCTGACTTTCTAATATTTAAAATACGTTAATATTATAAGTAATAATAACTTAATTATTATTTTATAAAACTAATTATAAAGGTAAAATTATAGTAAATGTAGTACCTTTTCCAAGTTCTGATTCAAAAGTAATATTTCCATTAAAATGAGCTTTTATAGTAGAATAAGACATATATAAACCTAAACCAGTACCATTTTTTCCTTTTGTAGTTATCATTTCTTTAAACAATTTTTCTTGAACTTTTTTAGGCATTCCACTAGCATAGTCTTTTACATGTATTAAAACATTATTATTTTTTGTCTCTAATATTAGCTCAATATTTTTATTTGTTTGACCATTATATGCTTGAATAGAATTAGAAATCATGTTGTTAATAACCTGTACTAAACTATTAATATCACCATTTATTTTTGTATGTTCATCTGTTTTCATAGAGATATTTAAATATATGATTGCATTTTTTAGTTCATGTTTCATTAAAATATTTACACGTTTTACTAATTCATCAAGTGAAAAATGAACAGAATCAGCCTCTGATAATGTTACTGCTTGTCCTTTAACAGCTGTTATGATATCTGACATATATTCTGTATATGTTTTGATTTTAAAAATCCAATCAGACATATCTTTAGCTATATCATGGTGATCTTGTGAATTTACTTCTGGATCATCAATAGAGTCGTCATATTCTTTAATTAGATTAGATAAACCTTCTAAAGCTCCAGATATAGACATGATAGGTGTTTTTAAGTTATGGGCAATACCACCGATAAGTTGACCTAATGATGCTAAACGTTCGCTTTCCATTAAAGTTTCTTGACTATTATGTAATTGTTCAATATTAGATTTTGTTAAATCTTGAATATTGTTAAAGGAGATAGCTAAAGCACCTAATTCATCATTTGATACTATTGGTAATTTACTATAATTAAGTTTATCTCCACTTTGAATGATTTGGTTAAGTCCATCAGTAACTTTTTGAATATCAGAAGTTACTGATTTAGTTATATAAAATAATATAACTAAATTAAATAAGAATAGTAGTCCTGAAGATAATAAGAAATAATATATTAAAGTAGGAGAAACTATCTCATAATAAAATCCAACTGTATAAGTTTGACCATTATATTCAAAAGTATCAATTACTCCTTGTGCATCTATAGTGTACGCTTCATATACTCTATTATTGTGAGATGGAGAAAGTTCATGCATATATTTTACAAAAAAGTGACTTAATTCAGTTCCATTTGTTGTATATACTGTTCCATCCGGATATTCTATAAAAAGAAAATCAGATGAAGAAATATAACTAGAAGCTAAGTTTGATTTTATATATTCTAAAGGATCACCTTTCATATTAACTTCTAAGTGAGCGTCAGACAATACTTTTTTATAATATGTATTTAAAAAGTCTCCTTTATCTACAGTTAATCGAGAATATCCTATTAATGCTATTAATAAAGCGGTTACTAATATGCTAGGAAATATCTGAAATATTAATTTTGCTGTTAAGCCTAAATTATATTTTTGTTCTTTTATAGATAATAAATCAGATGTTTCTTTTAAAATAGGATATAGTAAATTTTTAGATATTATTAAGAAAAATGAGCTAAGTAGTGTAGAAAAACTAAAAACTAATATTCCTATTTTAAATATAAGTATAAGAGGGTGACTTCCTGTTAATTGTAAAACTAGACTAACAATTACAACAGGAAAAATTTCTAATATTATGTATAATTTATAAGGGAAAGAAAGACAAAGCTTTCTGATTTCCAATATGCTTTTTTGGTCAGTGGGTTTGTCTTTTTCCCATCTATCAATTTTTGTGAGTTTAATTTTAAAATATATTATGAAAAGTATCAATATAAATAAAAATGCTATTAAAAATTGAAAGCAATAATATAATACAGATACTTCTTTGTCAAATTGTGTATTAATTGTATCTGGCGGATAATTTAATAAATTTGGTAAAATAAAGTAAAATACTACACAAATTGTAATAAGTAGAATACAGAATGATAAAGTCATTTGGGTTGATATTTTCATATTATTAAAAAATTTTTTCATAATTTCTCCTTTGCGTTAAATAAATTTTACTTTTTTCATATAATCTAATACTTTTTTTATATAATTAAAGTCGATAATTGGCCATTTAAAATCTAAGCTGTTTAAATAATTTACTGTAATATCATTAGATTGAGGAATAGTATGATTATATACCAAATCTTCATCTTTTGTAAAATCATTTATAAGTCCATATAATTTATATTTGTCAGTTTTACTAGAAGATAAATTTTTTACAATTTTATTAAATTCTATGGTATTAATTATTTTTATAGGACAATCTAATTTATTTACATATTTAATAAGTTCATTTGTATTAAGCATATTAGGGTTATATATATGAAATATTCTTTTATTAGAATTGTTAGAATTTACAATTTTACAAATTGAATTTGCTGCATAATCAACAGGTGTAAATTCTAAATTATTATTTTTTATTGAGTCAGGAATATATCCTATTTCTATAATAGATTTTAGTCTAAGATAAATAGAATTATCTTGTATATTTTCTTGGAAGACACCATCACTATATCGTCCAGTTAAATCTCCTACTCTTAAAATTGTGGCATTTAATCCTTTGGATATTGCATCTAATATATGCATTTCAGCAAGCAATTTACTTTTTGCATATACATTGTCATCAAAATTCTGATTTTGATAAAGACTCGTCTCATCAAAAATATGATTATTAATATTTTGTTCTAATAAGTAGTTTCCAGATACTGTCATAGTAGAGATATGGTACATATGAGAATTAGAATTAATACAAAAATCAATTATATTTTTTGTACCTGTAATATTTATTAATTCAAAATCTGAATATTTTCCATAATGTTTTACATTTGCTGCTGTATGAATTACAGTATCTACATCATGTGATAAGTTTAAGTAATCATTTTCTTCGATACCTAGTTTTTCAACAGTTAAATCTCCATGTATTAATGTTACATAAGTTTTTATTAAACTATCATATTTATTACCAAAATAAAAGTGTATTTTATTCCAGAATCTTTCTTCCATATCAATATTATTTTTATTACGTATTAAACAGTAAATTTTTTTAATAGGAAATTTATTTTTTAATAATTCTATTAAAATATGAGCACCTAAAAAGCCTGTACATCCAGTTAGCAAAATAGACATTTTTTTATCAGTCTTAATAGCAGAAGGATTTGTTGAAAAACTTTTTACTAGTTTATTTAACTCAGTATAATGAGATATATCTAAATTCTTGTTTAAACTATTTTTATTGAGTAAATTATCATATAATTCACGAACAGTAGGATGTTGATATATATCGTAAACTTTTAAATTTAGATTATATTTAAATAAATCTGTAAGTATATTTATAATTGTAAGTGAATCTGCCCCATAGTCAAAAATATTACTATCTATACCAAAAGAGTCTGTATTTAGTTTTTTTGAAATAGTTTCAACTAAAAGTTTTTCAATATCATTTCTTGGCTTAGAAACGTCTGCATATATGTCAGGTATAGTTATTTCATAATTTTGTAAAGCTTTTCTATCAATTTTACCATTAGGAGTAAAAGGAAATTTTTCAATTATTGTATATGTAGATGGCATCATATAATTAGGCAAATTTTTTAATAAATATTGTTTTAAAGCATCAATATTTAAATCATAAGGATATGTCATAAATGCATTTAAAGATGTAACTCCGTTATTATTTTTTACAATAACAGCTGAACGTAATAGATTATCTTTTTTAAATGAATTGATTTTTTCTTCTATTTCTCCTAATTCTATACGTAAACCATGTAATTTAATTTGATTATCTACTCTTCCTTTACATTGAATTGTGCCATCTTCTTTCCAATATCCTATATCACCAGTACGATACATGATAGTATTTGGGATAAATGGATTAGGGATAAAACGTTCTTTAGTTAAATCATCTCGATGAAGATATCCATTACCAACGCCATCACCAGAAATATAAATTTCTCCTAATGTATATTTAGGTAAAACAGATAAATTTTCTCCTAAAATATAAATTTGTGTATTAGCAATAGGTTTGCCAATTGTAATTTCATCTAAATTTGTTACATCTGTATAAGTAGAAAATATTGTTGTTTCAGAAGGACCATAACCATTATATATAGTACATTCAGGATAGTTTGTTTTTAAATCTGAAACTAATATTTTAGGCAATGGTTCTCCTGCCAATATTATATATTTTAATGAAGAAAATGAGTTTATTTCATTTAAATTATCTAAATGAAAACGCATAATAGAAGGTGTTGTTTGTATAACATCTATTTCATTTTCTTTTATAAGTCTTTCCAATTTTGTTGTAATTTTTTGCTCATAGTAATCAGTTATGTATAGTGTTAAACCACAAGTTAATGATATAAGTGTTTCAAATAAAAAGATATCAAAAGATACAGTTGTTATAGAAACGACTTTGTGCTCTTTACCGTCACTTAAATATTTTGCAGAAGAGATCATTGCGTTATAGAAATTCATTAAATTTTGTTGGTTTAACATTACTCCTTTAGGATTTCCAGTTGATCCGGAAGTATATATAATATAAGATAAGTCTTTAGGTGTAGAGATATTTTTTAGATTTTCTTTGTTATTATTATAAATATTAGTATTTGTTAAAGAAATATCTATGTATTCAACTGAATAATTTCCTTTTTCAATGAGTGATGGTATTGATAATAATAAAGAAGTTTTACTATTGTCAAGCATGTAATTTATTCTTTCTGTAGGATAATCAGGATCAATCGGAATATAGCTAGCACCAGATTTTAATACAGCTAAAATTGCAATCATCATTTCAAAAGAGCGAGGTACTAAAATTCCAACAATGTCATTATTTTTTAATCCTTTTTTACGTAACTGATATGCTAAACTATTAGCTTTTTCGTTTAGTTGCTTATAAGTTAACCTTGAATGATTAAATATAAGAGCAGGGTAATTAGGTTTTTCTTTTACTATATCCTCAAAATATTGAATAATGTATTTGTCTTTGGAATAATTTAAAGTTGTTTCATTAAAAGTATATAATAATTTTTGTTTTTCATGTTTGGTAATTATTGAAATATCTTGTAAAAGGATATCTGTATTTTTAATTACTTGATGAATAATATGTATAATTCTTGCATGTATTTTTTCGATATCTTCTGAAGAGTATAATTGTGTTTGATAATCATATGCAATACTTAAACTTCCAGTATCATTAACATCAAATAAATGTATATCTATATCATTAGCACAATTTCCATTAAAATTCCATCTTGAATTATATGAAATGTCAGAAGAAAACTCTTTGGCATTTGTTATTTGGTATGAAATTAATATATTATATAGGTTAGGTAAATTGGGGTTGCCTTTTCTAAGTTGTTCTAATAGGTGTTGATAAGGATATTTTTGATGTTTTAGCATACCTATAGAATCAGTACAAACTTTTTTTATAAATGTAGAAAAAGTATCTGTTGGATTTAAACTTATTCTAAATGGTACAGTGCTGATAAACATACCAAAACAAGACTTTTCTTTAAAATTTGTTCTGTTCAAAATAGGAGTTCCTATAACAAATTCATTTAAATTAGAAATTTTTCCTATATAAATAGAATAAATAGCCATAAAAAAGTTAAATAAAGAAATACGATTTTTTGTACAATAATTTTTTATTTTGGTGAGGATAGGCATTGAGATATTAAATTCTTTTCTTTTTGCCGCAGAAGATGTAGAGTGATTATTTGATGATGTAGATGGTATAGAAGCGACAGAAGGTACTGTTTTAAATTTTTCTATCCAATAATTTTCATCTTTTTTAAATTTCTCACTACTAATATATTTTTTTTCAGATTCTATAAAATCAATATATGAATCGACAAACTTATTATCAATATGTTTGCCATTAAGTAAATCAAAATAAATATTAACTATTTCTGAAGATATATGGCCTAAAGTATAGGCATCAGCAATAAGATGATGGATATCTAATACATATCCACCACAATCGTCAGGAAAACGAAACATTACAAAACGAAACAAGTATGAATCTTGTAATGAAAAAGGTGTTGAAATTATTTTTTGTTGTAAATTTTTTAATTCATTTTCTGTTTTTATATCTATAAGTTCAATATTTAAATTATTGTTTTGAGCCAGATACTGTTTAGGAGAGCTATTATCTAAACAGATTTTTAAATTAAAATTTTGGTGTTGTGATACAATAATTTGAATAGCCTTTTCTAATAATTTAAAATCTAGTTTTTTATGAAAAGTAGCAGTTCCACATATATGATTTATAGAAGAACCGTTATAAAATTGTTCTGTTATCCAAATAGATTTTTGAGGATAAGTAAGTTCATATTTTTGACTCATTTTATATGTCCCCCTTTTATATAAGTTTCGACATTATAATTATATCAAAATTTTAGAAAAAAGCAATAGGAACATTGAGAACAGACCAAAACGTTCCAAAGATGTTTATAATACCTGAAATAAGTAATGTTATTTAATTTTTGTAATATTTTGGACTATCCCCAATGTTTCAACCTTGAAATATAAAAAAGATTGATATAAAATAAGGAAAAAAGGAATAATTATAAATTAAAGTACTTTGTAAATCAGGATATTCCTTACGAAAGGGATGAATAAAATGGGAGATAATGAGTCTAGAAGAGTTTATGAGCCAAGAGTGGTAAAAAATTATAGAGAGATGATAGAATATTCTGTCAAAAACTATGCTAATAAAGTAGCTTATAAATATAAGAAAAATGGTGATTTAAAACATATAGAATATGTAGAAAAAACTTACAAACAAGTTGGAGAAGATATAAAAGCATTTTCAACAGAACTATTAAAAAAAGGATTAGAGTATAAAAAAGTTATACTGATTGGGAATAATAGATATGAATGGTGTGTTAGCTATTTAGCAGTAACAAGTGGGAATATGATAATTGTACCACTAGATAAAGCACTTCCTAATAATGAAATAGAAAATCTTGTGACCAGAAGTGAAGCAGAAATAGCTATATTTGATAAAAAATATTTAGATGTTATGAAAAAGTTAAAAAAAGATATAAATGTTAATTTACAAATGTTAATATGTATGGACAACGTAAATGATAATGAAGTTGAAAGTTTTACAGAGTTATTGAAAAAGGGGAAAGAATTAATTAAAAGTGGTGATAATCACTATGACAGTATAGAAGTTAATCCAGAAAAAATGTCTGTAATGCTATTTACATCAGGAACAACAAATATTCCTAAGGCTGTTATGTTATCCCAAAAAAATATATGTGCAAATTTATCTGATTTTGCATCTTGGGTAAAATTGTATCCAACAGATACATTGCTTTCATTTTTACCAATTCATCATACATTTGAATGTACAGTAACTTTTCTTTACGGTTTTTATAGTGGATGTACAGTAGCTTTTTGTGATGGATTAAAATATATTCAAAAAAATCTTGCAGAGTACAAAGTTTCTGTGTTTGTAGCAGTTCCTTTGGTAATGGAAACTATTTATAAGAAAATTCAAAAAGCTATTCATGACCAAGGAAAGGAAAAATTAATTAATACTATGGTAAAAATATCAAAGGTATTTTTAAAATGTAAGATTGATTTAAGGAAAATAATATTTAAACAAATTTTAGATAATCTAGGCGGTAATATTCGTTTAGTTTTATATGGTGCAGCACCTATGAATAAAGAAACAATTATAGGATTTAATAATTTTGGTATTGAATTAGTACAAGGATATGGCTTAACAGAAACTTCACCAGTTATTGCAGCAGAGTCAGATAAGGAAAAAAAGCCAGGTTCTGTAGGATTAGCTTTGCCAAGCTTAAATGTGAAAATAGATAATCCGGACGAAAACGGAGAAGGCGAGATTTTAGTAAAAGGCCCTAGTGTTATGATAGGATATTATAATAATGAAGAAGAAAATAAAAGAGCATTTAAAGATGGATGGTTTAGAACAGGAGATTATGGATATATAACAGAAGATGGATTTATATATGTTACTGGTAGAAAAAAGGACATTATTGTTTTAAAAAATGGAAAAAATGTATATCCACAAGAAATAGAATTTTTAATAAATAAAATTCCCTATATAAAAGAATCATTAGTGTATCAAAGAGAAAAAGATAATACAGATACTATGTTATGTGCAAAAATTGTTTATGATAAAGATTTAATAAAAGAAAATTTAGGTGATAAAATAGAAAAAGAATATGAAAAAATTATATGGGAAAAGATAAAAGAGATAAATCAAGAATTACCAGTGTTTAAACATATAAAAAAGATAAATATTACAACAGAACCTTTAATAAAAACAACAACACAAAAAGTAAAAAGATATGAAGAATTAAAAAGAGTTTAAAGATAAGACAAAACTTCCTGGAACATTGGAGTGTCCCCAATGTTCCATTTTAGCAATAAAAATGATTAAAAAATAGTAATCTTGTAAATACTATTTGCGAGGTGCTATTTTTTATGAGAAGAAAAAAGAATGCAGAGAAAAAAATAATTGTAACAACAATTATGCTTATCATTTTATGGATATTAGGATTTTATTTATATGTTACATATAATAATATAGAAATATATGACTCAAATTATACAGCAGAGAGGACACAATCCACAATTGAAGAACAAACTGTGGAAAACGTAGAAGAAAAAAGTAAAACTGTGGCAGATGTTATAGAAGAAACTGTGGAAAGTGTAGTTGGAATATCAAAATTAAAAAATGCAGGGACATCTATATTTTCAGAAAGTACAGAGAATCAATTAGGACTAGGAACAGGAATTATTGTAACAGAAAATGGCTATATATTAAGCAATGAACATGTGACAGGAAGTAAATATAGCAAGTGTTATGTAACATTAGAAAATGGAAATAATTATGATGGTACAGTTGTATGGAGTGATTCAAGTATAGATTTGTCAATTGTAAAAATAGAAGCAAATGATTTAAAATATATAACATTAGGAGATTCAGATAATGTAAAGATAGGAGAAACAGTATATGCAATAGGGAATCCAATAGGTTTTGAATTTAGAAGAACTGTTACTTCTGGTATAATTAGTGCAAAAAATAGAACAATAAAATTAGAAGAAGAAGAAAATACATCATATATGACTGATTTAATTCAAACAGATGCCACAATAAATCCAGGGAATAGCGGAGGACCTTTGATATATCCAAATGGAGAAGTGATAGGAATAAATACAGTGAAAATATCTTCAGCTGAAGGAATAGGTTTTGCAATACCTATAAATATAGTAAAACCAATAATTGAAAGTTATAAAAATACAGGAAATTTCCAGGAAGCAAAAATTGGTGTATATGCATATGACAAAGAAGTAATACCATATTTAGAAAATGGAATTAGTAGTAATTTTCAAGAAGGGATTTATGTAACAGAAGTAATAAAAAATGGTCCAGCAGAAAGTGCAGGAATAAAAGAGGGGGATATAATTACACAAGTAGATGAAACAAAATTAAATACGATGAATGATTTAAGAGAATATATTTATACGAAACAACCTAATGAAGAGGTTACTTTGAAGATTAATAGAGGAAAGATAAAAAAAGATATTGTAGTGAAATTAGGACGTTAGAAGTTTGAGCAGACAGACGGATCAGGTTGGTTGGTTGGGGACGTGCCAAAATGGACAATTTTTGTTCAAAAGGGACAGACCTCATAATTCAATTTTTGTGCACCACTAAATAACATGACATATATATTATAATTTTATAAATATATGTCATGTTATTTATTATTTTTTGAGGGTCTGTCCCTTTTGAACAAAAATTGTCCATTTTGGCACGTCCCCAACCAACCAACCGACCTACTCAGTTAAAAAATTCTCCATAAAATCATATTTTCTAGAATAATCTTTTGTTTCTTCATTTGAAATATACACTTCAGAAGAATTACTTTTTAAAAATTCTATTATCTCATAAACATCTATCCAAATTTCATTCGGACTATCAACTTGAGATTCATCAAAAATAAGTTGCATACCAAAATGCAAATGAGAAACATTGATATTATTAACATTTTCTTTGACACTATATCCAGTCATTCCTAAATATCCAATAACATCTCCAGCTTTAATTGTATCACCCTTTTCTAAACTTTCAACATATGGATGATCTTTTCTTAAATGAGCGTAATAATAATATCTTTTTCCATCAAAACTTCTAATACCAACACGCCATCCTCCATATTGATTCCAACCAAGTTGCTCAACAATTCCAGATTCAACTGCTATAATAGGAGTACCAATACTTCCCATTAAGTCATTTCCTAAATGGGTTCTTTTAAAACCATATGATCTAGAATTTCCAAAGTCTTTATAGTGTGTGAAATAATAATTTTTTGCGATAGGAAGAAAGGCTTTCAATCCATATTTATTTTCAAAAACTTTATTATTATTAGAATCTAAAACTTCTATAGAATAATCGCCTATAAATCCACTTAAAATAGCAGAATAACTTTCTAAGTAATAATCATAAAAAGTTAAAGTAGAAGTGAGGTCTTCCATTGTTTTTCCGCTTTTTAAGTTTTCTACTAATTTATCTAAGTCATTTGAGTTGAAACTTTTAAAATTCCCTCCATATATGCATGCTAAATAAGCTAATAACTCAATCCAATTTAATTTTACTTCTTCATTATTGTTGTGTGAATTAATGTCTAAATCGGCTGTTAATTTTAAAACATTACAAGGTACAGTAAAATCTACCCATTTTATATAGTCATTTTCATTGTCAGAATTAACAGGAATAGTTGAATTATTTTTATGTGAATAGAAAAATATAATAGATGAAGAAATAAAAACTATTAATGTTAATATTGAGATTAGTAGTAAATGATTAATTTTTATATGTTTGATAATCAATGAAAACACCTCATAAAAATATATGATGGAAAATATAAAATAATGATATATAATTTCATAGAATGGTGTTTTATTTATAATATAACTTTCAGTTTTTAATAAATAGCTGTGAACTGTAACATCTAAGTATCATTAATAAATAATATTTAATGGAAAATATTTACTAAATTTAAAAAATATATTAAAATATGAAAAACGGAAGGAGATAGTGTAATGAATAAATATATGGAACTAGCTAAAATGAATGCAGAGAAAGGTATAAAAAATCAAGAAGGAGGTCCATTTGGGGTTGTCATTGTAGATGAAGAGGGAAACGTTATTGCAAATGGTAATAATAAAGTTATTTCAAATAATGATCCTACAGCACATGCAGAAATTGTTGCAATAAGAGAGGCTTGTAAAAAATTGAAAAAATACGACTTATCAAATTGTATATTATATTCATCTTGTGAACCTTGCCCTATGTGCTTGTCAGCAATTATATGGGCTAATATAAATGAAGTATATTATGGATGTACTAGAGAAGACGCAGGAGAGATAGGTTTTAGAGATGATGTTATATATGATTATTTAAAAGGAAAAAAATATGATTTAATAAAATTGAAACAAATTGATAGAGAAGAATGTATACAAACATTTAAAAAGTATGAAGAAAGTAATGGAATTATATATTAAAAATTTTAAAAAAGTTAACATAAGTGTTGAACTTTTTTATTATATATGATATAATATTGTTTAATTATTTGAAAAGAAATGGAGAGAATAAAATGGGAAATTTATTAAGTAAGTTTTATCTAGATAAAGAAAAAGACATAATTGTAAACATATATAAAACAAGCGAAGATGAAGTAACATATATTTTAGAAACTCCAAATCATAATACGGGAAATTTAATAACAAATCTAGCGAAGATATGTAAAGTAAAAACAATAAAAAATGAAAATGACATGAAGATAATAAAAGGAACAATACCAGCAAGTATTAATGGAGACAATGAAATCGTTTATATTTTCAGATTAGGTGGATTTAAAATCGCTAATATATTTGAAGATGGTAGAGTAGAAATAAAAGCAAAAATACCAGCAATAACAAAGACATTAATGTCTCAAACAAAAAATTATAATCTACCAATAGAAAAGACAATTGTAAAATCATATATCTTAAAAAAGTCAAAATTTAGAACAGATTTACATACACATATGAATGCTAATTTAACTCCAGATTGTTTAATTGCTTTAGGAATTAGTAATCAAATTCGTTATCCGTTATATTACATAAAAAAATTAAATTTAAAAATGACAAAAAAACAAGAAGAAAAGATATTAAAGCAAAGAGAAAAGGTTGCAGAACAATTCAAAGATTCTGAATTAAAAGGAAAATATTTAACAAGAAGAATAGATGATAATACATTTATTAATTTTGCAGATTTTATTCTTAATAATTTAGAAAATGCAGAATATAATATTTCAAAAATAAGAATCAGTCTAGCGATATTAAAAGATGGACAAGCAGTTTTTACAAACCTAGAAAAGTTATATCTTTATAGATATGTTTTTGCTAGAGGTGTTGAATATTTAGAAGATTTAATAAAAATAGATGATGATAAAGTAAATAAAATTCCCGAAAAAGATATTAAACAAATGGTAAAACAAATGTTAGAAGACAAAAAAGAAGATAGTCCTTATAAAAATAATACATTTTTCCAACATAAATTACTATGGATAGGTAGAGAATATCAAAAACAAGGAATAAATTATGTAGAAATTGCAGATACAAATTTAACTAAAAAAGGATTACCAGCAATAAGATTATTAGAACAAGTACATGAGGTTATGCCTAAAATAGAAAAGGATACAGGAGTAAAAATTAGACTATTAGTAGGAATAAGAAGAATTCCATTAACAATTATTAAAGATCAAAAAACAAGTGTTAATTATTTAAGAGAAAATGTTGATGTAATGAAAGCAGTTGCTAAAAGCCCTTATGTAGTTGGAAGTGATTTTATTGGGGAAGAGATAAATGATATAGGTGAATTACAACCAGTAATAACAGAAATTGTGAGATTTATTAAAGAAGAAGATCCAGAATTCACAATAAGAATACATGCAGGAGAAAATGATAGTTTAAGAGATAATGTAGAAAAATCTATAGATTGTATAAAAGCTGCGCTAAAGCCAGGAGAAAGCATGCCTAACTTTAGATTAGGTCATGGTTTATATACACCAAGTTTGACTTCTACTAAAGGAAAACAATTAATTAAAAAAATGCAAGATACAGGAGCAATTATAGAATTTCAATTGACTTCTAATGTAAGACTAAATAATCTAAGTGATATTAGTAAACATCCTATAAAAACTTATTTAAAAAATGGTGTAAAATGTGTTCAAGGAACTGATGGATGTGGATTTTATGGTGTTGATACAATTGATGAACAATTGGCTCTTCAAAATTTATTAAATTTAAACGATGATGATTTCTCAAAAATGAGAGAGGTAGAAGAAGAGATAATACAAAAAAGGGAAAAATATTTTAAAGAAAAAAGTATAAAATTTGAAGAATTTTTAAATGGAAGAACTTTAGAAGAGGCAATATTAGAAGAAGAAGCTAAAAATGAAGAAGAAGGCAAAAAGAAAGGAATGAATTTAAGACTTAGAGTCGGAATTTCTTCAAAAGAAGCTTTGAGAAAGAAAATAAAGGAATTACCAACAGATAAAGTACCAATTATAATAGCAGGAGGAAGTTTTAATGCACAAGGAAGAGAAACGGTATTAACAGAAGAAGGTAAAAAATTATTAACAGAACTTATAAAAAGAGTAAATAACGAAAAAGCTTATTTTGTAATAGGACATAAAATGCAAGGTTATGAAAAAGCAATTTTAGATATATCAAAAAAATTAAATAAAAAATTTGAAATAGATGCAATTATACCTAAAACGATAACTGAAGAAGTTGGCCATAATCTTTTAAATGATGATGAAATAAATGCAGTAAGAATATCTACAGAAAATGAAGATTCAGGAATATACAAAAGTTTTAATTATGAAATATTTGAGCGTAGAAGCTCAGTAGTAGTAGCTTTTGATGGAAATTCACCAGTTTCAAATTTAGTACAAGAAGCTAAAAACGGAAAAGGAAAATCAAAAATATATGTTAATAGTGAAAATACATTATTACATGATAAAGCCAGTACTTTAGAGGGATATGTAGTACCATTCAATTTAAGTGAAAATATTGTTGATAAAATTTTGAGTGATACTCCTGAGATTGAAGAGGATAATAACGTTTTTAGAAAAGTAGATTTATAAGAAAGACTTGAGTTAGCAAAAGTAAAGTATTTAATGTTTGTGTGCAATATATACAATAAAAAGAGAGTTGTAAAAAACTCTCTTTTTTGGCGCACCAGGAGGGATTCGAACCCCCGACCTTCCGGTTCGTAGCCGAACACTCTATCCAACTAAGCTACTGGTGCATAACTAATATTATAACTGTTTTTTATTTATTTTACAATACTTTTTAGTTATTTTCTTCAATTGATGCTATAGTTCGTTAAATTTCACAGCTCAATACCCCCAGTGAAAGGTTATGGTATTCTAGATTGAGTAAATTTCAAATGTGATTGGAAAATGATTAGAAACTCTCGAATAATTTTATGGAAAATGTTCGCGTCGAGCATAGCGAGGACTAAGTGAAAGGGTGCCATAAAATTATTTTAGAGTTTCTTGGCATTTGTATTGAGCTGAGAAATTTATGAAATATAGAATACCATAACCTTTCACTGGGGGTATTGAGTTGTGAAATTTAACGAAATGTAACAAGATATATAAATATTTTTATTATAAATATTGTAAAAACAGATTAAATATGAAATAATCTAAATGAAAAATAAAGGGGGAAAAAGAGAAATGAAAAAAATATTCAAGATTTTATTATTATTTATATTTAGCTTATTAATTTTTAGCATCTCTAAAAATGTAAAAGCAAATTCAATAAGCAAAATCTCAATGGATATATATATTGATGGCGATGGAAATGCTAGTATTACGGAAACATGGAATTGTAATACAAATAGTGGGACTGAAGTATATCATCCATATTATAACTTAGGAAAATCAAAAATAGAAAACTTAACAGTAAGTGAAAATGGAAAAAAATATGAAACATTATCTTCATGGAAAACATCAGGGAGCTTAACAGACAAAGCATATAAATGTGGAATTAACAAAATTACAAATGGGGTAGAGCTATGTTGGGGAATTAGTTCATATAGTTCACATATATATGAAGTAAAATATACAATCAGTAATTTTATAGCAGAATTAGAAGATTCTCAAATGCTGTATTGGACACTAATACCATATGATTTTTCTAATTCAATAGGAAGTGTGTATATTAAGATTCATACAGATTTTGATATACCAGATTCTGTTGACGTATGGGGATATGGTAATTATGGTGGAACAGCATATGTATATGATGGATATATAGAAATGCAATCAGATGGAAGACTTTTAACAGACGAGTATATGACAATTTTAGTTAAATTTCCAAGTAATACATTTAATACATCAAATTCTATAAATCATGATTTTAATTATTACTATAAAATGGCAGAAGAGGGTTCTACAAAATATAATGAAAAACCTGTAGGAATAGGAACTATTATTCTAAATATAATAAAATTCTTGATTAATTTTATTCCATTTGTATTTTTTATATTAATATGGATAGTAGGGATAAACAGTGTAAGAGCGTCTAGACTGCATTTTGGAAAAGAAGGCAAAAAAATGCCATCTGATTTACCATATTATAGAGATATTCCTTGTAATAAAGACATCTTTAGAGCCTATTACATTGGATATAATTATGGATTATTAAAAAAGAAAACAGATTTATTAGGAGCTATTATTTTGAAATGGCTAAAAGATTCTGTTATTAGAATGGAGCAAAAAGGAGAAAAAGGAATTTTTAAAAAAGAAAATATTCTAATATATTTAAATGAAACAAATCCAGACGAATCTATTACAAATGAAAAGGAAAAAAGATTATTTAAAATGCTTTATGAAGCTAGTAAAGACGGAATACTAGAAAATAAAGAATTTGAAAAATGGTGTAATAAAAGTTATTCTAGAATATTAAGGTGGTTTGACAATATCTTAGAAGAACAAAAAAGGATATTAGTTAAAGAGGGAATGATTACAATTGAAGAAAAGAAAACTTTAAGAATTTTTAAAAATAAAATCCATACAGCAACACCAGAATTAAAACAAGAAGCAATGCAATTAGCAGGATTGAAGAAATTCTTAAAAGAATATACACTTATAAAAGATAGAGAAGCAATAGAGGTAACTTTATTTGAAGAATATTTAATATATGCACAAATGATGGGAATTGCAAAACAGGTTGCAAAAGACTTTAAAGAAGTATATCCTGAAATCATAGAACAGTCTAAGTTTAATTCATATGATAATATAATTATTATAAATACATATGCGGCACATGGAATTTCTACAGCAAGAAGTGCTGAATCTAGAGCAAGAAGCTATTCATCTGGTGGAGGCGGATTTTCATCAGGTGGCGGAGGAGGAGGTTCCTTCGGAGGAGGCGGTGGCCGGTGGTGGTTTCCGTTAAATCAAATTTTTTGAAAGCAAAGTATGAAATACTTAAACTAACTTTAAGTTGCGAAACTAAAAAAAATTCATAGGGTTTGTTATACAAAAATGTTGCTTTACTCTAGGAGATAACACAATGTTACTTTAGTGAAATTGGCACATAAACTGCATTAAGGTATAAAAAGGAGAAGTTTTATGGACGAAAAAATACAAAAATTTAAACAATTAGTAAATGAAAGTAATAATATAGTATTTTTTGGTGGTGCAGGAGTATCTACTGAAAGTGGTATTCCAGACTTTAGAAGTAAAGACGGATTATATAATCAAAAATATAAATATCCACCAGAAGAGATATTAAGTCATACTTTTTTTATGAATTACACAGAAGAATTTTATTCATTTTATAAAGATAAAATGAATAGTTTGAAATATGAACCTAATATTACACATAAAAAACTAGCAAATCTTGAAAGTATAGGAAAATTAAAAGCAATAATAACACAAAATATTGATGGTTTACACCAAAAGGCAGGAGCTAAAAATGTTTTTGAATTACATGGAAGTATATTAAGAAATTATTGTATGAAATGTCATAAATTTTTTGATGCAGAATATGTATTTAATAGTAATGGAATTCCTTTGTGCTCTTGTGGTGGAATTATAAAACCTGATGTGGTTTTATATGAAGAAGGGTTAGATGAGGATATATTAAAAAGTTCGATAGTGGCTATTAGAAATGCAGAGTTAATGATTGTAGCAGGGACTTCATTAACAGTGTATCCAGCAAGTAGTCTAATAAATTATTTTAGGGGAGAAAATTTAGTTTTAATTAATAGAGATGTGACACCTTATGACAGTAAGGCAGATTTAGTTATAAATGAAAGCTTAGGTAAGGTTTTTGGGAATATATAGTTGGAATGATTTTAAGGACAGAGTCAAAAGTGTGATTAAGCATATTAAAATTTGAAGAAATGAAATTCTAAAAATTGGCTAGTAACCATCGTACGTAATTTTTTTAATTTTTTACCATAAAGGTCTTGCAAACCGTTAAAAAATGTGGTATTATATATTAGTGCGATGGATATCGAGGTGTAGCGCAGTTGGTAGCGCGCGTGGTTTGGGACCATGAGGTCGCAGGTTCGATCCCTGTCACCTCGACCAGAAAAAGGAGATTTTTACAAGCTCCTTAAATTGTTTTTTGGCTATTTTAAGCCTTTTTTCTTTTATCAAACTTTTTCAAAATTTCTCTATATTTGCGTTACTGTATTCAAAATTACATTCAGGTTTATTTTTTTGAATGCAATAATTGCATTCAAGTTTTAGCATATAATTAATCATTAGAACATTTAAAGATTTTATAATATTATTTATGTAAGAATCTTTTTAGAAACATCAGAATTTTTTTATACCATTTTTCTTTATCATATTTAACCATTGCCAATTGTGTTTTTTCATTATGTCTACTTACTTTATTAGCAAACAATTTGTCTAAGTTATATTTTTCACTAATATGCTTTTGATATTCTTTTTCATTTTCATTTAATAAATCTAAATATTGCTTTTTCTCTTCTGGAGTTTCACACCAATAATTGTAACAAATCATACTAATTAATCCATAAGTTTCATCTCTTAAATGTAAATCTTCTATATTTGCATTATAATCAAAGTTACATTTATAATTTTGGTCAGCATTTTCTTCTAAAAAATTCATAAGTTCTTTTGGTATTTTGCTTATTTCTTCATCAGAAAAACCTTTAAGAAAATATAGTAATTCTGACATAGCAATAGCATAATTTTTATCTACCACTAAAATCAAATCCTTTCATAGTATCTATAGCTTTTCCTAGTAATTCTCTATATTTTGTTTTTATATATGAAGTGCTTTTTTCTAGCAAGCTTATTCTACAACCACCAGCATGTGTTTTTATGTGGTTTATTTTCTGATATTTTTGTTCTTCTTCTTTTATTATTGTGCGTTTACCTAAATCTGGAGCATCTTCTGCATAATCTTTATCTGTTTTATATAATTCTTTTGCATATTTCATAAAATCATCTAATCTACTCAAATCTACATCTTGCATTTTATCCCTATAATTATTATAAGCTTCAATTGCAAAAGATAAAGCATCAGTTCTCCCATGATTAGTTTCAATAATATTAATTCTATTAGAAGATATTGTTCTTTCTCCTATATGAGTATTCATATTCCAATTATCTTGTTTAAATGATGTGAAATCACTATAAGGGCCATACATCCACTTTATTAGTTTATTTGGATATGTTGGTTTCCATTTCTGTTGACCATTTTCGTATTTTTTCATCTCTTTTTTATAATGTTCATATTGATAAACCTTCTTTTGGTCAATTCCATTAAAAGAAAAATCACTTGTTTTTGGATCTTCTCCTTCTTTTAAATCAACTTTAAAATACATTCTTTCTTTGAAATCTTTATATATTTTCTCATAAGTTTTATCCATTAATTTTTTATCAATGGATTTATATGGTGGAATATATTCTGATTGATTTTTTACAGCTAACCTATTATACTCCCATCTTATCCATACATCTATAGCTTTTAACATTCCATCTATTCCATATGAAAAATATATTGTTGGATTTTCTTTGTCATTTCCAGCCTTATTTTCGCCTCCTGCTACAGCTTGAAGGCCATTTTTTTCTATACTTTCTTTATTATCTATTCGACTGAAATGAAAAAAAGTATGTTCATAATTTAGTTCATTACTTTTTATATAATTCATTCCTACCTCCAATTAGTAGTTATTTTACTAAAATTATACAATAATAAATACTTTAGTGTAAAGCAATTTATAATATTCTTTTAAAGTTCTTCCTCACCTTCAAACCAATCAAAACCACTAGAATTTGCTTTCTTCATTGCATATTCTTTCATAGCTTGTTTTGATAAAGTTCTATATCTTCTAATTTTTCTTTTAGGTCTATGATTTATTTGTGAGTTAGAAACCATATTGCTGATAGCAATAATCCCACCAAGAATGTTATTAACCCTGTTTTCCATTTTATTTTGGAAATCTTGCTTTTCTGTTCCTCTTCCGTTTCTTTCAATTCTTGTTTCAAGTTGTAAAATTGATCTTTCAATTTTTCCTCTATCAATTCTTTCATTTCCTCGTTCATTTGAATATTGTCCTTTAATAACTTTTCCTGTGTATCTTGTACTTTCTTTTTCATAATTGCTATATCTTCTACCAGTACTTGTTCCATTTGATATAAATCCTTTATTATCTCTGGTTCTATTAGATAATAATCCATCTTTACTATTGATGGAACTACTTGACTTTCTTGTACTATTTGATTGTTCTTTTTTAATAAAAATATTTAACTATCAGCAATTATTGACTTTCCAAAATGGATATAATAAAATTTAATCATAAATTGAGAAGGAGAAAAAATTATGACAAATGGCGAAAGAATAAAGTATTTAAGAGAAAAAAATGGATTTACTCAAAAAGATATTGCAACAAGATTAGGAGTAGAACCTGCAGCAATATCAAAATATGAATTAGATATGAGAGAGCCAAATATAGAAGCAATAAAAAAACTAGCTACAATTTTTAATGTTTCAATAGATTATTTACTTGGAAGAACACCAGATGTATTTGTAGATGAAACAGATAGAGATACACTAGATATATCTGCTATTAAAGATAAATATAACTTTACAAAAAAGAGAATGGATAAAGTAAAAGAAATCTATAAAAATGATACTACACTAAGCACAGCTATAAATGAATTATGTTGTGGAGTAGGAAAAACTACTTTTGGAGAAACTATAACAAATACAAATATTTCAATGTTAGAAATAGATAATATATTTAATGATTTTGTAAAGAGCAATGATCCTAAACCACAAATTATGATGAAAGTTAAAGATTTAGAAAATAGTATTATAATTGTTGAAATTGATTCTTTTGATGATGAAGAAATGCCACTTGATGCAACAGATAGAATTGCTTTATATACTACAAAATTATCACAAAAATATAATGTGCTTGGTTTAGTAATGACAATTGATAAAGATGAAAATTGTAAAATTATTGATGCTATATATCAAAAAAATAAAGATACTTATTATACTCAGTTACATTTACCTAGAACAGTATTAACTGCTGGAGAGTATATTGATATAATGGGTAGATTATAGAAAAGGAGCAGTAAAAAATGTTACAATCACAATTAAATGAAGAATTAACTGAAAAATATTTATGTTTTGCTAAAGAAAATCAAAAATTTGATAGAAAAAGTGCTAAAAAGGATATAAAAGAATAGCAAACCATATTGCAGGATTTGCTAATGCGGATGGAGGAACTTTAGCAATTGGAATAACCGATGATGGTAATTTAGAAGGATTTGAAAATTATGGGAATAAGGATAATGACATTTTAAAAAGTATCATACAATATTTAAAAACAATTCCTGAAATAAAAACTGAAAAATTGAATATAATAAATACTAATGGTCATGAAGATTTTATATTACTATTACATATTGAAATTAGTCACAATTGCTTAATAAGAAATGTTAAAGACGAAGTTTATTTAAGAAGAGGTGATTCTACAATAAAATTAACAGATGAGCAAATTCAAGTCTTAAAAGTTGATAGACCAGAAGTATCTTACGAAAATCAAGTTGTACTGGAAAGCAGTATCGAAGATATTGATGAAGAAATGGTCAATATGTATAAAAATTCTATTGGTGCTGAAAGCAAAGATAATATAGAAGTATTAAAAGCAAGACATTTTTTAAAAGAGGTAAATGGCTCATATCATTTGACTAATGCTGGTGTTTTATTATTTTCAAATGATCCAACTGTATTTTTCCCTTGTGCAAGACTAAGAGTAATAAAGTATTCAGGAAATAATATGCAAACAGGTGAAAATTTAAATATTATAAAAGAAGAAACTTTTAGACTTCCATTATATAAATTAATTATAGAAGCTCAAAAATTTATTAGAAGCCAATTAAGAGATTTTAACCATTTAAATAAAGATGGCATTTTTGAAAAAGTTCCAGAATATCCTGAATTTGCTTGGCTTGAGGGGATTACTAATGCGGTTACACATAGAAACTATGCTATGTTAGGAGAACATATTAAAGTTTTTATATTTGATGATAGAATGGAAATTAAAAGTCCCGGAAAACTACCTGGATTAGTTACCTTAGAAAACATGAAAAATGTTAGATATGCACGTAATACAAAAATTTCTGAAACACTAGTTGACTTGGGATTAGTTAAAGAGCTTAATGAGGGTGTAGCTCGTATTTATGAAGAAATGAATAAATTTTTCTTAGATGAACCAGAATATATTTATGAAGATGGTAATATTTTGAAATTAACTCTAAAAAACAATATAGTAATGAGAGATAAAAGAGTTCATGAAACTCTTCAAAAGAATGAAAAAATAAAGAATAATTGGGATTTATTATCTTCAGTTGAAAAAGATATATTAAGATTTATTAATGATAGAAGTGAAGCAAGTACAACAGAATTAACAAAATACACAGGCAGGTCTAGAAATACTGTTCTTAGTTATTTAAGAAAATTAGAAGATTTAGAAATAATAGGGTGGATTGGAACTAGTAACCATGATCCCCAAAAGAAATTTATCTTAAAAAAATAATGTAAAAAATTATTATTGTTTGACTAGTAACTGACTAGTAATTGACTAGTAACTTAATACTTATAAATAAAAATAATGCAGTTGATTTTTATCTGCATTATTTTTTAAAACCTATTTCTTCTTCATGTCCATCATCATATACCCAATGAATGTATTTAAAATCTCCACCAATTCTTGTATATTCATTTCCACCATCAATTGAACATGCTCCACATTTACATTTTTTATAATCGTGAACACTTAAAGATTCAATTATATCATTACATTTTAAGCATCTAATTTTCATAATTTCTCCACCTCTTATAGCTTTTCTTTAAGACCATTATACAAGCATTTAAAAAATTTTTCAATAAAATTTATTCTACTGCATTCAAACTACATTCAAAAAATGTCGAAATGTTAGAAAATAAGCAATTTTCAAAAGCAAATTCTCCTCACATCGACCATACGATAGCAAATTTTGAGGGAACTCAAGGAATTTGCAAAAGTCTGAAAGGGTATTAATCAATGGATTTTGGTTAATACTTTTTTTCTATGCAGTTCTAAAAAATTCTATAATTAGTAGATTATTTTACTTACTATAATAAGAAATACTATAAAGCAGGCTTTCAAAATTGTTTTAGTATTATTATAGAAAGTATATTATAATAAAAAGCTGTTCGACAATAAATGTTGTCGAACAGTTTTAAAAGAACTGCTATTAGATAGAAGTCCCTAAAAAGAGATATTACAAAAATTAACGCTTAGAAATGAGCAAAATCTCACTTTCAGCATCAACCAAAGAAACTTCTGAACAACCATTGGCTAACATAGCAGATTTCATCCAATTGATATTTCTTTCAGTTTCTGTTTCATCACAATGCTGATTTTCTGGGTTATATAATCCTTTAATAGGTGTATATTTACCATCAGATATATCAATGTATCCGTTAGAAATAGAGAAGATGATAACTCCACCAGGCTTAACAGAATGAATAGCCTTATTAACAATAAAATCAAGGTTATTACCTGCACAATAAGCAGCACGTAAACTGATAAAAACATCAAATTCATTTTCAGTAAGCTCTACTTCATCCATAGATGCACATACAAAATTAATATGTGGATAAAGTGACCTTCCAGAAAAACAAGCTGTTTCAGAAATTTCTACAACATCGAAATCCATTGATTTAAAGAAATCTTCAAAGATGATAGCAAGTTCGGAACCATTATTGGCTCCTAAAGCAAGAACTTTTTTTGAAGATAAGTCTTTCCCAAGAATTTTTTGGATTTCACCTAAGATAATATGATTCCAATTTCTACACACAGAACGATAATCTGTTAAATATGAATATGTACCATATTTCTTGTTGAATGCGTATGACCGTGCTTCTGTAGCAATTTGGTCAAAAAGTGCTATTTGAGAATTGGGAATTTGTTTATGATATTTTTCAATAAACACATCCCAGAACTCTGAAGAGTCAAAAACAACGGAAAAACCATGTTTTTTGAAATACTCCTCAACTAATGATTTGATGCTAGACTCGTACCAATTGTTCATGTTAATACCTCCTTGTGAATTTACAAACTAAAATTTAGTTTGTTGTTAAGTATGACTTTGAACGCTAACATTATATCAAAGATTTACATAAAAGTAAATAGATTGATGATTTATGATAGCATAAATTTTTAGTCGTCGTAAATTTACAAAGTAAATTCCAAATGCAATATATAAATAAGGAAATAACATTTACACAAAATATAATTTGTAAGATTAAATTCTAGATGATATAATAAAAGTTAGATGTTTCTAAGGTTAGAAGGAGGTACAATATGAAAAATACTCATTTAACTTTGGAAGATAGAAAGAAAATTCAAGAAGGTCTTGAAAATGAATTATCTAGGACTGAAATAGCCAGAAATATTAATAAAGACATTTCAACTGTTGCTAAAGAAATTAAAAACAGAAGAAAATTAAAACCTAGAAATCCATTTAACAATCCTATCACTTGTACTAAATTTAAAGAATGTAGAATCTGTCATGGCAAATGCTCTGAATATGAAGAAATTAAATGTACAAGAAGAGATAGAAAAGTTGGAGTGTGTAATCTTTGCCCAAACATTTCTAAATGTAGATTAGATAAGTATTTCTATTATGCTAAACAGGCTCATGAAAGTTATTTATACACTCTAAAAGATTCTCGAGAAGGTGTTAATCTAAATACTAAAGAAATGCTTGAGATTGTAGATATCATTAAACCTCTTTTAAAACAAGGACAATCTGTTTATCAAATTTTAAAAAATCATCCTGAAATTAAAATGTGTTCCAAAACCTTATATATGTATATTGAAAGTGGAATATTTCAAGATTATGGAATTAACAACTTTTCTTTACGTAGACAGGTATCTATGAGAAAAAGAAAAAAATTAAAGAAACGTAAAGAACCAGTAAACTATGAAGGAAGAAGATACAAAGATTATTTAGAATTTGTAAAAGAAAATCCTAGTATTCCAACAACTCAAATGGATACAGTTTACAATCATCAAGATGGTCCATATATTCAAACATTTATATTTCAAAATACAGGACTAATGATAGGATTTTTACATACGGAAAAAACATCTGAATCTATGGCTAGTACATTAGATAATTTACAAAAAACTTTAGAAAATGATTACCAGAAGTTGTTTTCATTACTTCTAACAGATAGAGGTTCAGAATTTGAGAAATATGAATTATTTGAAGTAAATACAGAAACAGGAGAAATTAGGTCTAATATTTTTTACTGTGATCCACAAACTCCTAGTCAAAAGCCTCATGTAGAAAACAATCATAACTATGTTAGAGACATTATTCCCAATGGAAAATCTTTAAAAAATTTAACACAAGAAGATTTAAATTTAATGTTTTCCCATATTAATTCAACACCAAGGAAAGTTTTAAATGGAAAAACACCTTATGAAGCTTTTGAGTTTTTGTATGGCAATGAAATACTAGAAAAACTTAATATACAAAAGATAGAAAAAGATATGGTTACGCTACAGCCATATCTTTTAAAAATTAAATAAACATTTAACTTTATTCGATAGAAAAATCGAACAACCTTAGAAACATCTTTTAACTGAATATGGAAACTAAGCAAATGGAATTTAATCTTACACGAAAAAAAAATTAATTTCTTTTTGCTTGTTTGCCATGCTCAATTTCTCGTTTCTGTAAGTTAATATTACACTATTTTATGAAAAAAATCAACTCTTATACCAAAAGAACCGCCTATATCTTGACGTTTCTCTTACATTTGGAATTTAGTTTTTCTTTTGGAAGTTACTTTTACAACTCACCTTTTAAAATTTTTTACTAATATCTTTTAATAAATCATTTACATCTATACCAAGAACATGAGCAATTCCAAATAATTCATAATCTTTAACAGTTCTTTTGTTATTCTCAATATCATATAAACTTTGTTTATGAATACTAATTCCCATTAATTCTAATTTTGCAGAAAGTTTTTCATAAGATAAGTCTTTTTTTATTCTATATTCTTTTAATAATCTACCAATTACATTCATATTTCCATCAAATCTTGCAATCAATGACATATTTATTCCTACTTTCATTTATATATATGTATTGATTTTAATATTTTTCTATGTTATATTTATAAGTGTTAACACTTTAATATATTTATATACTTTAAAAATATTCAAAAAGGAGCAACACAAAATGGAACAATTAAATAAAGAATTTAATATACCTTATTATATATTTGAAGAAATTACAGATTATATTGAATTAACGGCAAAAGGCTATTCAAAATGTATGAAATGGGAGAATATTAAATCATTATTAAATTTAGCAGTAGTCAATAATAGAATAACAAAAGAACAAGCACAATTTTTGGAAAAAGAATTTTGTAGAGAATAAATGTTGCAGAAATATTACAAAAATATTATTTTTTTGTAATAAAAATTGTTTGTTTGTCATATTTATTGTAAAAAGTAAAATTTTGTGATATAAATTAAAAAAATATATAATATAAAAAAGGAGAAATTTATGGGAAGATATGCTTATCATGGACAAGAAGTCCTAGAAAGAGATGGTAAATTAGTTGGATTTAATGCAGGATATGGATTTTATGCAGAACATGAATCTGACTATAGTGGAGAAGAACAAACAAAACCTAAAAAATTAATAGATAAAAATAAAAATCACCCATTTAATGGAGAAATTGTTGAAAATCCTAATGCAGTTCATATGATGGAATTTAGTGATGGAAATGTTTGGATAACTAATGATTCATGGAATTATTACAGTTTAATGAAAAAAACAGAAGAAGAGAGACGCGAAATTATGGACAGATACATTAATAATGATGATAGAAAGAGAACAGAAGAATTTATGTCATCGTTTGGTGGAAAAGTAGATTCTCCTGAAGTAGTTGCTTTATGGTATGCAGGTTTTAATGGAGGTGGAAATTTCGACTTAATATCTACAAATGAACATAGTAGCGATTTATTAAGAAAATTACATAAAGAAATGCAAAAGGGTAATGTAGCTATTTCAAGTGATTATAGTTTTATGTTCAAAGACAGAGGTTTATCATTTGTATTGTTAGACCAATTAACTCAAGAAGATTTAATGAATAAACAATTAGTAGATCATCGTGATGAGATGGCAAGACAATTTCAACAAGAGTATAGAGAATATTTAGCAAAAGAAGGATTAGAGGAAAGTGTTGTTATTGGAAAAGGTGGTAAATACCCAGCTGAATTTTGGAATGTTCAAATACATAACTTAAAAACTGATTTTAAACGGAGATGTAATGCCTGAATTTTATTTAGAAATTCTTGATACTTCAAAAGGAAGAGAAAATTTGGATGCTCTTTGTATGCATAAGTTATCTCATTTAACAGGTGATGAAATTAAGGCTTTAGTACCAATAGTTAAATCACAAGAATATGCAGAGTATGCTAAAGGTCATAGTCAAGAAGATGTTGAAACATATTTAGTTGAGGAATTAGCACTATATCGACAAAGACGAACAATAGAAGAAGGACGATATCTAGCTGATAAAGAGTCACTAGAAGCTATTGCTACAGAACAAAGAGCAGGAACAGTAGAAAAAAGGTCATCTTCATTGAAAGATAAAATTGGAAAATGGTTACACCCTGATAGAGAAAACGATAAAGATAAATCAGAAGAAAAAGGAGAGTAATATGGAAAATATAGAATATTCAAATTCACTATATCAAATAAATGAAATACTAAAATATGTTACACCCAATTTAAAGGCTAGAATACCTAAAAAAGTTATTAGTTATATTGAAAATAATAAATCAAAAGATTTTAATTGGAAAATTGATAAAACAATGTCATTAGAAAAACAAAATTTATTACCTACTACAAAAGAACTTCTAACAGTATTATATAGAGATTATATGTGTGATGACATAGAAAAGAAAAAATTAAATAAAATTTTAAACGAAAACGAAATAAAATATCAAAATTATATGAGAGAAAAATATAACCCTGATAATATTTTCAAAAATAGACAAAAAACTGTTGAATATACTGAAAAACCAAAAGAGAATGCAGAAATAGTTGCTTATAAAGAGTCTTTTTTTAGTAAAATTATTAGTAAGATTAAATTAATCTTTCATAAATAAGATACGGATTTTAGGAGAAAATTTATGATACTAGCAATAACAGAAAGATATGGATTATCTGAAAAGGGTACTGAAAAATATTATATAGATAAAGAATTCAAGGATATATTTGAAAAACTTAATGTATTATTATTTCCAGTTAGTTCATTAACTAATTTAGAAGAAGTCGTTGATATTTGTGATGGACTAATTGTTATAGGAAGTGCTATAGATATAAATCCTAAAAATTATGGAGAACAACCTATTAAAGAGATACATAAGATGACAGAAGAAATCGATACATTAGATTTTGCAATGATAAAAAAATTTAACGATGTCAACAAACCTATTTTAGGTATTTGCAGAGGAATACAAGCTATAAATGTTTTCTTTGGTGGCAGTTTGTATCAAGATATTCCAAATCATAAATTACTTAGAAATGAAAGACATAATGTGAAATTTGAAAAAGATTCTTTTTTATATGACTGCTATAAAACTGAACAAATGCAAATAAATTCACTACATCATCAAGCAATAAAAACAGTTGCAAAAGGTTTTAAAGTAGTTGCAAAAAGCGAAGATGGTATTGTAGAAGGTATAGAAAACAAAAATATAATTGCTGTTCAATGGCATCCTGAATATATGAATGATATGAAATTTTTTGAGTATTTTGTCAACAAAATATCTAACAAAGACCATTAATTTGAATAATGGTCTTTATAGCTATATTTCTAAATCCCATTCTTTTTCTCTTTCCTCATTTTCAATTTGTTTTACTGGATCAATAAAGGTATGAGTTTCTTCTTGAAAATTTTTAATTAATTCTTTTGATTCGCCAATACCAAATTTATGACAAATCCAATGTATAAATTTTTCGACAGTTTCATAGAATTTATCGATGATTTTGAGTAAATGGTTATTTTCTTTTTCTAATGACTTAATTTTATTTTTATATTTGTATTCAATGTCAAATTCCTTATCTTGAAATTCTTG
>CALYAB010000004.1 GCA_944393395.1 uncultured Clostridia bacterium | reverse complement strand
TAAGTTCGTTCGACTTGCATGTCTTATGTGCGCCGCCAGCGTTTATCCTGAGCCAGGATCAAACTCTCTTGTTTTTCGGTTTACAATAAACTTCGTATTGCTGTGTCAGATTTCGTCATAATTTGTTCGATGTACATTTAGTACTATCTCACAAATTCTTCCTCATCTTCCTTGCACTACTCGTTTCTTCTAAACCTTTAAAATTACGATAACTTTCGTAATTTTATTTGAATTTATCTCAAATCATTTCTGACTCTTATAAATCAAAACTAAAGTGTTTTTTCAAGCTCTTTAAACTTCTTTCTTTTTTGGCTAAAAACTTTTAAAAAATTTACTTTTTCGGTACTTGTATTTTTCAAATACATTTACCGCTTCGGTTTATTCTCTAAAGGATTTTATTGTTTACTTTTCAATGTACTTTTTCGTCCTCTTGTGGAACGAGTTGGATTATACTATACCTTGTTTGGTTTGTCAATACTTTTTTCGACATTTTTTTATTTTTTTATTTAGGCAAAATAAAAAACTAGTAATGTTCTTTGTAGTCCTATTATATTATAATGTTCTTATTACTAATTCTCTTGTTTTTTCTTTTTTATTTTGTCTGTTGCAAGGTACTTAAGTATAATAACATTTTATTTTTCTTATGTCAATACTTTTTTGAATTTTTTTCATTATTTTTTTGACATAGAGACTACGAAATATTTATCGTAAGATTATATTAACATCTTTAAACTTCTATGTCAATAGTTTTTTTAAAAAATTTTCAACCAATTATTACCAAATGTTACAAATTACAGTTCAATAAACTATAGCAAAAGGTTATTAAACTGTAAATTGTAACTACTAAATACATTATTTCTTTCCATATAATCTTTCTAGTACAATTATAAACATCGCATGGCTCCAACCCAGACCAATAACCCAATTAGGTTTTAATGTATTATTATCTATTTGTTCACCTATAAAACAATGTTTCCCAACTGTTTTTACAACAAAATCAAAAGTTTCTTTTGCTTTTGTCTTCTCTCCTGCCTCTAAGTAATACAAAGTCATCCATAAATTTGCTATTGGCCATGGATTTCCATTCATATAGTGATCATTTTCAAATCTTTGATAACCTCCTGTATATGTTCGAAGGTTTAAATTTATTCTTTCTACTGTATTTTTTATTTTCTTTTCTTTTGGTTTAAAGACTTTAAATGGTTCTACAGCTCCTAATATGCTTATATCCATCTTTTTATCTTCTATATTTCTACAATATGAATTTGTTTCTGGATCATACAATTTTTCATTTATAAATTTTTTAATTTCCAATTGAATATACTTTAGTTCTTTTTCTATTTTTAATGTTTTTTCTTCTTTCAATCTATTATTATCAAAATCTGATATATTTTTATTTAAAACTTTATAGATTTCCATCATGCATTCAAAAGCTGCATATATGCTTGCTAAAGAATACAAATGGACTCCTTCATGCATTTCCCAAATATCATAGCTTACATGTATCTTATCTTTATTAGCATAAGTACTATTTTTTATTTCTTCTTTTACTATATCTTCATCTAAGTCTTTTATTTCTAGCCATTGTTTTACATATTTCTTTAAAAAGTCTATTGCCTTTTCACACATCTTTAAATTATCTTTTAAGAATTTTTCAGATTTAGTATATTTATAATGTTCATAAACACCATATACTACACTTGCTGTTTCATCTACTTGATATCCCCAACAAGGTGCTAATTTTCCATCAGTATAAAATCTTTGTTCCCACATTCCATTTTTACTTTGTGTTTTCTTGCAAAAATTTTTATAAAATTTTTCTGTTTCTTTTTTCATTTTTAATATATCCATTGCTCTTGTAATAAATACTGCATCTCTTGGCCAACAATATGCATATCTTCCACATTTTGTAAAATATTCGTCTATTTCTGGTGATGCAATAATTCCGCCTGTTTCTTCATTTATTAATAATGGAAATAATAGTATTGTTCTTTTATATATTTCATATATTTTTTCTTCATAAGCATTTTCTGTTTCTTTCAAGTTTAACCCATTATGTGATTTTAGATATTTTCTCCAATATACTTTAGTTGATACAAACTCTTTGTTTAAATCTTTTCTTCTCACTCTAGATATTTCATCTTCTATATCTGATATATTCTTATTTTCATCAATTAATATACATATTTCTATAAATTTCTTTTCATTTGGATGTATTGTTCCTATTTTATAGCTTATACTAGAATCTTTAGACATTCCTATATAATCTTTGTCATGAATTTCCGTTCTTTTTATTGTTTCTTTACTACCATTTATTTGATGTTTATCCACATTATATCCTTTAGCAAAAGTAGAAACAACAAAATCATGTGCATATTGTGTCATTCCACTATCTATTACTTTACAACTAACATGGTTGTTTTCACTAGATAACAATTCTGAATGTATATAAAATTCTATATCTAAATCTATTTTGCTTTCATTAATAAATGTGTATCTTTTTAAAAGTACATTATTTTCTTTTATTAAAGCACAATCAGTTTGAAGCATTGTTAAGTTAAAATATGTATTAGTAATTTCTGTATTTAATACATTTGTGTCTGTATCATAATATTGTTTATAAATATTATTTATATCGTCATGTAAATATATTAAATCAGAATTATTTATTTTTACCCCTGTATGAAAAAAGCTTATATATTGCCTATTTTCTCTTGAAGGGAAATATAGTCTTTGTAATTCTCCTTTTGCAGTATATGTTGCCAACATATTTTTATTTCCTATTATTGCTTCATTAAAATACTTATTTTCCATTTTTAAAAAATCTCCTTTTTGTTTGTTTTTGGAACGTTGGGAACACACCCAAACGTTCCACTTCTTATCCTTCTATAACATTCAAAATTTGTTTTTCTAGACTTTTTATTTTTTCATTAATTCTAAATATATCTTCATCTCTTAAGTTTTTATCTTGTAAATCTTGATTTACATAAACTTCCATATCTTTTAATTCTTCTTTTACTTTTTCTAATCTTTGTAATATCTCTGATTTTATTGTTTTATTTAATCTTCTTTCTATCTTATGTGTCATTACAATTTCTTCATTTAGTTCATATGTTTCTCCAAATTCAGGAATTGTAACTCCTAGTTTTGTTTCTGTTTCTATTTTATCTGCTAATATCTCTTGTGATTCTGGTTCTCCATGTACCAAAAATATGTGTTTTGGTTTTTTTATAAATGAATATATAAAGTTCATTAATAGTTCTTGGTCGGCATGTCCAGAATATCCTTCTATATATTCTACTCTTGCATTAACTGCAATTTCTTCTCCAAGTATTTTTACAGTTTTTGCTCCATTTACTATGCTATATCCTAATGTTCCTGGTGCTTGATATCCAACAAAAAGAATTGTGCTTTTTGGATTCCACAAATTATGTTTTAAATGATGCTTTATTCTTCCCACTTCACACATACCACTTGCTGATATTATTATACTAGGTGTTTCATCTTCATTTAATTCTTTAGATTCATCTGCTGTTCTTGTAAATTTAAGTCCTGGAAATTCTAATGGATTATCTCCTCTTAAAATTTCTTCTTTTGTCTTTTCATCAAATAATTCTGTATTTTCTTTAAAAACTTCTGTAGCTGATATAGCAAGTGGGCTATCTACATAAACTGGTGCTTTCATTAAAGTTTTATATTTTCTTCTAAATTCTTCATCATCTTTTTCATCTTTTAACTCATTAATTTCATACAATATTTCTTGAGTTCTTCCTACTGCAAATGATGGAATTACAACTGTTCCTCCATTATTTAATGTTTCAGATACTATATTTAAAAACAATTCTGCTTTTTTGTCATTTTTTATATGTAATCTGCTTCCATAAGTTGATTCCATAACAAGAAAGTCGGTATCTTCTATCATTGTTGGTGGACTTAAAAGTGGAATATCATTATTACCTAAATCACCTGTAAATACTGTTTTTACTTCTTTGTCTCCTTCTTTCACCCATAATTCTATAATACTTGAACCTAACATATGACCTGCATCATTAAATCTTACATGTATTTCTGGTGTTATTTCAATTATTTGATCATATTGAACTGGTTCAAAAATTTCTAATGATTTTGCTGCTTGTTCTGCTGTATAAATTGGCTCTAATGGTTCTTCTCCTCTTCTTATTCTTCTTTTATTTTTCCATTCAGTTTCTGTCTCTTGTATATGACCACTATCTGGTAACATTAGTGCACACAAGTCACAAGTTGCTTTGTGAGCATATACCTTATTTTTAAATCCTTCATTATATAATTTAGGTATTCTTCCTGAATGATCTATATGTGCATGTGTTAAAAGCATAAAGTCTATCTCTGCTGGATTAAATTCAAAATCCTGTGAGTTCTCCATTTCTTGTTCTGCTTTACCTTGCCACATTCCACAATCTACCAAAAACTTTTTGCCGGCACCTTCTACTAAAAAGTTTGAACCTGTAACTGTTCTTGTCGCTCCTAAAAATGTAATTTTCATAAAAACCTCCTAATCAAAAACTTTTATTTTTTTATTTATTTTTATTTCTAGATCTTTTTTATTCAAAATCTTTGAAGTTTCAATTTGTGATTTTTCTTCAAAAGCATCTCCATCAAATAATTGTATATAAAATTTTTCTTTTTCTTTTATCACTCTTATATATAAATCTTCTAAATTCATAATTCTTATACTAAATATATTTTTTAATATTTCATTATCAATATCTTTATTTTTTGATGTAACAATAATTGTTTTTAATTCCTGTGCCTTTTCTATTATTAACTCTATTATTTCTTTTAATTCTTTTTGTATTTCTTTTACTTCATTTATATTTATTTCGTAATCAAATGGTAATAAATTATAATATCTAAATTCATAGATACAATCAATTATCTCTGATTTGCTTTCAATATTTTCTATCTTTTGTTTATAACATCTTAGAAATATTTTTTGCAATTTAATTATTGATTGAGATATTTCTTTTTCTATATCTTTTATACTTACTAGTTTTAAAAATCCGTATTTTTCTTCCATTCCTTTTTTGTACTCTATAAATTTTTTTGGATTTAATAAATCATTATATTTTTCTATTTCTTTTAATTTTTCTTCTCTTTCATCTATCATTAATTTAGATAATATTCTTACACTAAATATTTTTTTCTCTAGTGGTAAATCTTTGTTTCTTTTTATATATTCTTCTTGTAACATTTCTTTATTGTTTATTGTTTCATCAATATATTTTATTTCTTCTGTTAATTTTCTTTTTTCTTCTGTAATCATTTTTATAAAAAGTTCTTTATCATTTATCTTATCTAATTTTTCTTTGACTTCTTTTTTTTCTTTTGCATATGTTTTTTTATCTTCAGGATTATATTTTAATTCTAATAATACTGATAACTTTTCGATTATCTTTATAATTTCTTTTCTATTTTTTACTCCATATTTTTCATCTAATCTATTTTTAAAAACTTCCATATAGTCTATAATAAACTCTCTATTTTGAACCCATTTATCTAAAAAATCATATCCTAATAAAATCCTTAGGTTTTGAT
Organism: uncultured Clostridia bacterium; assembly: GCA_944393395.1. Lineage (GTDB taxonomy): Bacteria > Bacillota > Clostridia > TANB77 > CAG-508 > CAG-269. The sequence continues at coordinate 46,107 of CALYAB010000004.1, read as the reverse complement.
AAACAATATTATATGATACACTTTCAATTTCTTTGCTTATGGTTGTCCATGAATATCCATTAAAATCTCTTAATGGTTCTACTGTATCTATATTATTTCCTATATTTATTAAATTTGACAATGTTTTATCTATTATTGGATATTCTTCTTTTATTATTTTGTCATGTTTACTTATTTTGGCTATACAGTATAGCAATTTTCTTTCTATTGGATAACATACAATCCTTTTATTTTCTTTATCAACTAAAAATGTTTTATTTCCTAAAATATTTTTTTCATTTGAACTAATTTTGCATATTGTGATATTTTCACAATTTTTTTCTATCATATTTATAAAACTTTGAATATATTCTTCTTTAGTCTTTACATTTCTTTTTGTTTTTTCATAATCTTTGTATGAAGCTTCTATCTTATATAATATATTAAGGAGAAGATTTTTTGCATTTTCATCAAAAATCTTTTTTTCTAATATACTTTCTAATTCATTGTTATAATCTCTTTTTACCATCTTATCTAAAAGTTTTTCTTTTTTCTTTTGCATTATCTTCTCCTTTCATATTTATTTTTTAATCTTATGTTGCAACCTTATTATTTTCAGTTCCCATTTTTAATTCATTTAATTTTTCTAATGTCATCAATACTTCTCTTGGTTTACTTCCTTGATATCCTGAAATCACTCCTCTTTCTTCCATTTGATCTATTATTCTTCCTGCTCTCGCATAACCAACTTTAAATCTTCTTTGTATAAAAGAAGTTGAAGCTTGTCCAGTTTCTACAACTGTTTGTATAGCATCCATTAAAAATGGATCTGTATCATCATCTGCTGTATTCTCTTGTGCCAATTCTTTATCTGTTTTATTACTATTTTCTATAGTTTCTAGTATATCTTCACTATATGTGGCTGTTCCATTAGATTTTACAAAATCTACTATTTTTTCTACTTCATCATCTGATACAAATGCACCTTGTACTCTTGATGGCTTTGGTGCACCTGAAGGGAAAAATAGCATATCACCTTTTCCTAAAAGTTTTTCTGCTCCTACTGTATCTAAAATTGTCCTTGAATCTACTTGTGATGATACAGCAAAAGCTATTCTTGATGGGATATTTGCTTTAATTAATCCTGTAATAACATCAACTGATGGTCTTTGTGTTGCAATTACTAAATGCATTCCTGCTGCTCTAGCTTTTTGTGCTAGCCTACATATTGCTTCTTCAACATCTTTAGCTGCAACCATCATCAAGTCTGCTAACTCATCAACAATTATTACTATTTGAGGTAATTTTCCATTTTCTTCTTCTTTTTCTATTGCTTTGTTATATCCTTTTAAATCTCTTACACCTTTACTTGCAAATTTATTATATCTATCATCCATCTCTTGTACTGCCCAAGCTAACGCTCCTGCTGCTTTTTTAGGATCTGTTACTACTGGTATTAATAAATGTGGTATTCCATTATATACAGATAGTTCAACAACTTTAGGATCTACCATTACTAATTTTACTTCACTTGGTTTTGCATTATATATTATGCTTGTTATTATTGTATTTATACATACACTTTTTCCAGAACCAGTTGAACCAGCTATCAATACGTGTGGCATTTTAGCAATATCTGCAAGTTGTGTATTTCCTGCAACATCTTTTCCTAATGCTATTGTTAATTTTGATTTATTAGATTGAAATTCTTTACTTTCTAGAACTTCTCTTAAGTGTACTGTTTCTTTTTCTTTATTAGGCACTTCTATACCTACAGCTTGTTTTCCAGGTATAGGCGCTTCTATTCTTATTGTTTCAGCTGCTAAATTTAATGCTATATCATCTGCTAAATTTGCTATTTTACTTACTCTTACTCCCTCTGCTGGTTTTAATTCATATCTAGTTATTGCTGGGCCTACTGAAACATTTTCCACTTTAGCAGATACTCCAAAACTATATAATGTTTTTTGCAATTTAGTTGCTGTATCAGTTAATGCTTTTGCTCCACCTTTCAAAGTTCTTGATTTTGTTTTACTTAATAATTCTATTGGTGGATATTCATAATGTTCATCTTCGACTGTCATTGCATGCTCTAATTGAAGTACTTCTTTCTTTTTATCTTCTTTTTTCTCTTCTTCTTGTTTAAATAAATTATTTTCTATTACATCTGGTTGCATTTCTTTTTTACTTTCTCTTGTCAATGGTTCTAAATCATCTTCTGAATGGTCGTATTTTTTCAAACCTTTCTTTTCATCTACTTCGTCTAATATTCTTCCGCCAAAATTAATTTTTATTTGATTATTTAATAAATCCTTTTCTTTTTCTGCTTTTGCAATCTTTTCTGCTTTTAGTCTAGCTCTTTCTTCCATACGTTCTTCACGTTCTCTTTTTCTTCTTTCTGCTGCTGTTTCTTTTTTACTCTCAATATTTTGTTTTCTTCTTTCGTTTTTCATTTCTAGTCTTTCTTCACGTTTGTCTTCTATTCTCTCTAGAATTGTATTAATTAATTCTGACATATTTATTCCAAATGTAAATACAAGTAATATAACTGCAACACCTAAACAAAATATAATTGCTCCTACATCACCTAATAATTTAGCAAGTGGTACAGCCGCTGCAGCGCCTATAGCTCCTCCACCTTTGCTTTGTTCTCCTAAATAATATGCATCTTTTACTAGCTCTGATAATTCTTTTGATGATTGTAATTCTCCAGTAGAAATCTGAACTACACTAAGTAAAACTGATAAGCTTATAACAAAAACTGCATATTGTAGTAATTTCGAAGTTAATGTATCCCTATCTTCTGATGCCAATTTTATTGATATTGCGAAACCACCAATAGGAAGAATATATTGCATTATGCCAAATACTCCTCCTAATACTTCATTTAATTTTTGTCCAACTACTCCAGATTTAGTATATATTAAAACTGCTAATAATAGACTAACCATCATTATAATTACAACGGCTAAATCTAATTTAGAAGCTGTTTTTTTGCTTTTTTTATATCTTCTTTTCTTTTTTGCCATTTTTCCCTCCATCAAGGTATAAACAATTTAAAACCAACAACTCAAATATTAATTTTAAATTTCTCATCCTTTTTTACATCCTTTAATTTTTTAAATTAAAATTCCTATATGATTTCCTATAATGTAAAAAACATTAAAGTCAGAAACCAAAAGTCGTAATTTCTTTGACTTCTGAATCTGACTTTTGTTTTCCTTATATCTATTTTTATAAAGTCAAGGCCAATTTTCTTATTTTAATTCCTTTCTACTATTTTGTATTGTTTTTATTGTATCTTGCAATGAAATCTCCATTAATTTTAATGCTTCTGACATATTTGTTTCCAATTTTTCTAATGTTTCTTTCATTACATCTTCTGTATTTTCTAATAAGTTGTCTGCATATTCTTTTGTACCTTTTGTAATTTCTCTAGACATATCATTTGCTGTTTCGATAATTTCTTTTTTCTGGTCATATGCTTTTCTTGTAATTTCATGTTCATCTATCATAGCTATAATTCTATTTTCTGCCTCTTTAACTATCCCATCTGCTTCTTTTTGTGCTTCTACTAGTATTCTTTGTCTTTCTTCTTTAACCCATTTTGCTTGTTTTAATTCATCTGGTAATTTTAATCTAATTTCTTTTATTAAATCTAACATTTCATCTTTATCTACAATACTTTTAGCAGAAAAAGGTAAATTTCTACTTCTTTCTAATAAATCCTCTAATGTTTCTAACAATGTAAATATTTCCATGGTTTTGCCCCTTTCTAGTACTTATATTTTTTTTAGAAATATAAGATATGCTCTTCCATATTTTCTAATGTCCTCTATTTTACACTTTATTTTTTTTAATTGTTCAATAATTTTCCCCTTATTATCTGTTTCTACAATTATAATTGAATCATCATTCAATAAATTCTTTTCTAAAATCAAGTTCACTGCCTCTATAATAAAATCACTTTCATATGGAGGGTCTAAGTATATAATATCTAATTCTTGATTTATTTTATTTTGTAAAACATCTTTAAAATCTAAATTATATATTTCAGCATTTTCAGTTAAATGCGTTTTTTCTGCATTTTTTATTATTATTTCATAAGCTTTTCTAGATTTATCACATAATATAGCTTTTTTAGCTCCTCTGCTTAGTGCTTCTAATCCTATAGCTCCACTTCCTGAAAACAAGTCTAAAAAAACCTTATCTTGAATCTCATTTTGAATAATATTAAAAAGAGATTCTTTCACTCTATCTAGTGTAGGTCTAGTTTTCTCGCCTTCTAATGTATATAATTTTGTTCCTCTTGCTTTTCCAGATATAATTCTCATATTTTACCTTTCTTTATTAATATTATTTTAATCCTTTTTATTTCAAAGTCAATACTATTAATAGAATTGTAATATACATTTAACAGTTCTGTAATATATTTCCCATTTTGTAATATTTTTCTTCTATTTACTTTTATTTTCTCTTTAATACTATATATTAAATCAATAATAGTGTTTTTTCTATATTAGAAAGTCGATATAACTTTCCTTATACAAAAAATATAAAAGACCATCTAATTAGCATAGACAGTCTTTTGTAAAAAGGTAATTAATCCTCTTTGTTAACATCTTTTAACAATTCTAATTGTGAAATTAGAAGAGATTCCATTTTAGCTTTATATATATCAAATTGTTTTTTTACATCATCTAATTCTTTTTGTTTTAATACAATTTCATTTTCTAATTCTTCTACTTGTTTTTTAGCTGTTCCTTTTGCTTCATTTACTATTTGATCTGCTTGTTGCTTAGCTACATTTTTTATATCTTCTGCTGTAGTTTGTGCCATAATTAAAGTATTTTGTAATGTTTCTTCAATTGTTTTATAATGTTCTAAACTTTTATTTAATTCATCTACTTTTGCCTTCAATTCTGTTATTTCCTTATAGTTTTTGCTATAATCAACTGTTAAATCATCTAAAAAATCATCTACTTCTTCTACATTGTATCCATTCATCATCTGTTTAGAAAACTTTTTATTTTCTATATCTAATGGTGTAATCATTAATTTCCTCCTTGCCCAAAAGGCACAATAACCCCTTTGAATTTTTAATTAGTTTATCCCATTGTTTTTCAACCATGAAACTGATAATTTACTCTTAATTTCTTCTCTAGCCATTTCATTTGTAATTTCATAATTTGATGGCGCAACTAAGAAAATAGAATTTGAGACTTTTTGAATATATCCTTCTAAAGCATATACTCCTCCACTTATAAAGTCAATAATTCTTCTTGCTACATCTTTATTAACATATTCTAAATTTACAATAATAGATTTTCTTTCTTTTAAGAAACTACATATTTCATCTGATTGTTCAAAAGTTGTTGGTTGTGATATAACCATCTTTATTGCATTTGGTTGCCCTTGTTGCATATTTACAACTTTATTATTGTTCTTTCTATTAAATATTTTTTTATCTTCTTCTATTTCTTCCTCATCATCATAATCATATATATTTTCATCTTCATATTCATCTGGTTCAGCTGAGTCCATTCCAAATAGTCCCCATACTTTATCCATTAATGCTCCTGACATAAAAAAACCTCCTAAAATAACTTTCCTTTGTATTCATTTGTACTAAGTATCTACTTTTTTTTGCTTATTGTCAATAGTTTTTTGAAATGTAATATTATTTTAATATTTCTGTAACATTTTTGTAATATTCTATTCTTGCACTTTGCTCAAATTTGGATTTAAGATCACTTCATCATATAAACTTATCTTTTTATATGATAATATTTCTTCACTAGAAAAACCTAACTCTTTTAATTCCTCTGTATTATATGATTCTACTATAGAATATTTTTCTCCTTCTTTTTTTACTTTTACTAAAATCTTATTTAAATATCCTGCTCTATTTCTTACGACATATGCTAAATCGCCATCTTTTACTATAGCCTGATTAGGAACTTTTAATCCTGTTTCGCTCCACCAAATTAATTCAAAAGAAATTTTTCTATAGCTTATTAATTCTTCAACGCCTCTTTCTATTTTCAAGATCAGCACCATATCTCCATTATCTTCTTTTAATGTATATGTAATCTCTGCTGACACTTCTGTTCCACTTGGTAACCTTACTTTTATTTTATCTCCTACTTTTGCCGATTTTGCTTCTTCTGTTCCAGTAACTGTAGCAATATAACAATAAGTATTATCAACTATCTTTCCTGATTCATCACTTGAAGGGACAATCTTTCCTGTTTTTAAATCCAATTTTTCCAAATATTCTTTAGTCAATGTTGAAAAGCACTCTTCATTTGGTTTTAATACATTTTCTAATCCATCAACTTTATATGAAACCAAACCACTTTTATTTGAATTTATATATTCAGCGCCAGAATTTAGTTCATTTTCATAATTTTTTCTTTCTTCAATTAATTGTTTTAAGTATGAACCTTGTGGGCTTAAATCTCCAGCTATATTTGCTTTTTTAGTGATTAATTCATCTATTTCTTTTTTATATTCTTCCAATTTTGTTGTATCTGTAATTGTATTAATTCCTGATATTTTTTCATCTATTTGTGTTTCTAAAGATTTAATGTCACTTGTAAATAATCCTGTTTCATTAGACATCGCTTCTTGTATCTGTGTATCTAGTTGTGATATTTTTTCTTTTAAACTTTCTTCATTTTTTGTATAATACCTAAATACAGCCTCATTAACAGAAACTTTTTCTCCTTCTGTCTTTATTTTTTCCATTCCATTTTTGTAGTTTTCTCCTTGAATTACTTCCTCATCTCTTATTATATAACCTATATCTGTTTCATCAGAATATAAATTTCCCTCTTCTAATGTAAAAATATCTGTTGGCTGTTTGATTAATAAATATATAGTATATATCAGATATATCGCAATTAAAATGATAACAACACCTATAATCACTTTTTTACTTATATGTATTTTATTTTTAACATTCTTTTGTTCCTTTTCTACATTTTCACTTCTTTGTTGTTTCAATATTTCTTTCATTCCTTTCCCTTAGATAAAGGTATTATTTAAAATAATATTTATGTTATCTTGTATTTTATCTTCTGCATTTAACCATATTGTTTGTTTATTTTTTCTAAACCATGTTAATTGTCTTTTTGCATATCTTCTTGTTTCCATTTTTATTTTTTCAATCATCTCTTCTTTTGTAAGTACACCATTTAAATAATCCACAACTTCTTTATATCCTAATCCTTGCATTGCTGTTGGGAAATTATTATATTTTTTTAGAATTTCTTTTACTTCATTTATTAAACCTTGTTCTATCATAAGATCTACTCTTTTGTTTATTCTTTCATATAATTTTTCTCTATCCCAATTTAACGCATAAACTTTATAATCATATTCTACTTCTTTTTTTCTTGATTCTATTTCTTGTTGAGTTTTATTTTTTCCTGTTGCATGATATATTTCTAATATTCTTAATATTCTCTTTTTATCATTAGGACTTATTTTTTCTATTGCCTTTTCATCTATTTCTTTAGCTCTTTTATATAATTCTTCTAAACCTTTTTGATTTACTTCCTCTTCTAATTTTTCTCTATATTTTTCATCAAATTTTATATCCTGGTACTCTATTTCATAAATCAAACTATCTATGTATAATCCTGTTCCACCTACTATTATTGGCATCTTATCTTTTTCTATTATCTCTTTTATTGCTTTCTTGGCATCTTTTTTATAATCTGCAACACTATATCTTTCTTCTGGTGAAACATATCCTATCAAATAATGCTTTATTCCTTGCATTTCTTCAGTAGTAGGTTTTGCTGTACCTATATTCATATCTTTGTATATTTGCATTGAGTCACATGATACAATCTCTCCATTTATTTGCTTTGCTAATTCAATTGATAGCGCTGTCTTGCCTGATGCTGTGGGTCCACATATTACAATAACTTTATTTTTCTGCATTTTGCACCTCATTATATATATTTATTATTCCTTCTTGCGTATCTTTTAAATATCCTTTTTCTATAAATATGCATATTACAAATATAACTAATATAATTATTAATCTTTTTTTCACTTGATCTTTTTCTATTTCTTCTTCAAGTATTTTATCAAACAAATTTGCTATAAATGGCAATAATATTAATGAGTTTAATCCAGTAAAAATCATAATCAAAACATTCGATACATATTTTTCTATCTCCTGACTTGGATATATAATATCTGGATTTGAAAAATTATATATTATTAATGTTATTAAATATATTATTGCTAATCCTATAATTATAAAAGCAATTTTTCTTGGTCTTTCAATATTTCCTAAGTTATGCCATATCCAAACTATACTAATTACAAATATTAGCATGGCCACAATCATAATTACTGTCATCTTAGCATTCTCCTCATATATCTTTTATTTTCTAGCAAATTTTCTTTCTATGTCGTATTTTGTCATCTTTATGGCTGTTGGTCTTCCATGTGGACAAGTAAATGGATTTGGTAATGATAATAATTTATCCATTAAACTTTCTACCTCTTTAGCATCTAATGCCATGTTTGCCTTTACAGCAGCTTTACATGCAACTGTTGCTATGAATTTTTCTTCTTTTTCTTGTTTCGCTGTTCTTGCAACTGTATTTATTTCGTCTAATGTTTCTAAAAATAATTCTTTTGTATCTAAGTCTATACATACAGTTGGTACTCCTGTTAATTTTATAGTATTTTCTCCAAATTCTTCTAATGTAAAACCAGCTTTTCTAAACATGTCCATATTTTCTCTTGCAATATCCATTTCTTTGTGTGTTAAAGTTACTACATCTGGTAATAATAACAATTGAGAATCTTTAGATGATTCACTATAATAATTTTCTTTTACTTTTTCATACATAATTCTTTCATGTGCTGCATGTTGGTCTATTATATACATTTCTTGTCCTATTTCTATAATTATATATGTTTTAAATACAATTCCAATAAATTTATATGCTGTTTTTTTATACTCTTCTACACCTTCAAATACTGACACATTATCTTTTAATAAATCAATTTCTTCTTTGCTTTCTTTATCTTTATTTTCATCTTTTTCTTCTTTATCTTGTATTGGTAATCTTCCAAATAGTTTAGAATACATTTCATTAAAATCGTCACTTACTACTTTTGGATTGTCATTTAGTTCTTCCATTTTTTGTTTTATTTCTTTAAATTCTTGTTTTATTTCTGGATTTTCTATTTGTTCAATTATTTCATCAGTATTATCCACTATTTCCTCTCTTTGTGTGGATTCTTTATTTTCTTTTGCAATTGTTTCTTCTGTTTCGTTTTCTTTATTTAAATTATCAATATTGTTTTCATCTTCTTGATTTTCAGAAATATCATTATGTTCTTCTTTAACAGTTTCTTTCTCTGTTATATTTTCTTCAGTTTTTTCTTGTTCTGATATATTCTTTTCTTCTATATTTTCTGCATTTATCGTAACTATATTATCTTCATCGTTTTCCTTTTTTTCTTCATCTAATATATATTTTTCTTGTTGTTCTTCAAGTTTTTCGCCTTCATTACTATTAGCTTTTTTCTCTTTAATTTCTTTTTCTATATTTTCTTTCATCTGTTTTAATTTTAATAATATATCAGATGTATCAATTGGTTCTCCAATATTGCTTTTTATTTCTTTTTTATTTTTATCATTATATACTTCTTCTATAACATTAGTTTTTATTTTGCTTTCAGCATCTGTATAATCTTCAATTTGTTTTTCGTTTTGTTTTCTAAATGCAAATAGCCCTCCGGTATTTTGTTTTTCTTGTCTTTCTAGCTTTTCTTCTTTTAGATTTTTTAATCTTTGTTCAAATGTTAATTCTCTTGCAACTTCAGTTTTTTCTTCATGTAGAGCCTTTTCTGAATTTGCTACTAATTCTGTTTTTAGCAAAGTATCTTTTATTGCATGATATATTGCTTGAAATATTTTATTTTCTTCTTCAAATCTAACTTCTAACTTTGCTGGGTGAACATTTACATCAACTTTTGCCGGATTCATTTCTATGTTTAATATTACAAAACCAAACTTTCCTATTGGAATTAAACCTTTATATGCTTGCTCTGTAGCTGCTGTTAATGTTTTATCTTTTATATATCTTTTGTTGACAAAAAATAATTGTCTTGTTCTGTTTGAACGTGCAATTTCTGGTTTTCCAACAACTCCTACAACATTAATATCTTCATATTTATATGAAACTTCCATAACTCCATTTGCTATATCTTTTCCATATATGCTATATATTACACTTTTAATATCTCCATTTCCATTTGTTTGTATTACAGTTTTTCCTGTATTTATTAATTTTATAGCAATATTAGGATTCACAAGTGCTATTCTAGTTATAGCATCTTCTACATATCCTGATTCAGTATAATCTTTTTTCAAAAATTTATATCTTACAGGTGTATTGAAAAATAGATTTCTAACTGTAATAGTTGTCCCAGTTTTACATCCCGCTTCTTCTTTTTCTAAAATATTTCCTGCCTCTACAACTACTCTATATCCTATATCTTGTTCTTGAGTTTTAGATACCATCTCTACATTTGCTATTGCTGCAATACTAGCTAACGCCTCACCTCTGAATCCCATTGAAGTAACTGTATCTAAATCATCTGCATTTCTTATTTTACTGGTTGCATGTCTTTCAAAAGCAATTTCTAAATCATCTTGTGCAATCCCTTTACCATTATCACTTACTTTTATATATGAGATTCCTCCATTTTTTATTTCTACAGTAATATTGGTTGCTCCTGCATCTATTGAATTTTCAACCATTTCTTTTATGACTGATGCTGGTCTTTCTATAACTTCTCCAGCTGCTATTTTATTTATTGTTAATTCGTCTAATAAAACTATATTTCCCATGGTTTTCTTCCTTTCTTATGTGTACTATACTTTGGTGCTATTATATCATTATCTGATTGTTTTTGTATAGTTTTTTTACAAAAAATTCATAAGAAATAGTTACTAGTTAATGATTTGTAAATAATATAATCCAGAATCATTGTAATTATAATATTTTATTAATTGCTCGGCTCAATACGAATTATAAGAAACTCTAAAATAATTTTATGGCACCCTTTCACTTAGTCCTCGCTATCGCTCGACGCGAACATTTTCCATAAAATCATTTAAGAGTTTCTAATATAATTCTCCAATCACATTCGCAATTAATAAAATATTATAATTACAATGATTCTGGATAATTAATTGGCAATACCCATTAACTAGTAACAATAAATGGTTAGATTATATTTGAAAAACTATAAAAAAAGTAGTATAATTAATTTTATAGGCTAGATAGTCTATAATAAAAACTTAACTTAGGAGGAATTATACTATGTACAGACTTGCAAAATTCACACAGCCAAAGAAAGCAGGACGGTTTATTACTGTCCATGCCGAGGTTCTTGATCAAACACTCACTTTAAAGCTTTCCGAAGGAGCACAAAAATTCTTGAAAGATGTCTATAAGACATCTGACAAAAGCAATGTGAAAGCTCTCCTTCAGGATTCTCTCACAGTTAACCTAATGTTGCTGTATGATGAATCAACTGGAAGGATATTCATTCCACCTGAATTTTCTCCTTATATGAAAAGGCAGGCAGAAAGTGTGTTGAAAGAGATTCTTCTCCAAAAAAGAAAAGAAAAAATGAAAAAAATAAGTTAAAATTCCGATGGAGCCCTCTTGTTTGGGCTCCATTTCTTACATTATATGATTTTGCATTTTTTATAAATTATTTTAAATCTATTTCTATCTTTTTTTCTTTATCAAGGGCAATTTTTTCATATTTTACACCACACATATCAAACAATTTTCTTGAAGCTACATTATTCTCAGAATCAGCATATTTATCAGATAAATATATTACCTTTTTTATTCCAGATTGTATAATTATCTTTGCACACTCATTGCAAGGAAATAAGTCAACATATATTTTAGCATCTTCTAAATCTTTTTTACTTCCTCTATAATTTAATACAGCATTCATTTCAGCATGGCAAACATATGGATATTTTGTATTTAAATTTTCTCCTTCTCTATTCCACGGAAACTCATCATCACTATATCCATTTGGCGTACCATTATATCCAATTGATAAAATCCTATTATCATTACTTACAATGCATGCTCCTACTTGGGTTGATGGATCTTTACTCCTCATAGCTGATAATTTTGATATTGCCATAAAATATTCATCCCATTTTAAATAATTTTCTCTTTTATTACTCATATTTATCTACCTCTATTCTACACTTTTTAAACTTCCTATCATATCAATTTTCTTTAATGCAAAATATGTAACAATATTAACAATAATAGAAAATACTAATGTAATTGCAGTAGCATATACATAACTGATAGGTTTTATTACTTTTTCAAATCTTAACATATCTATTTCGCAAGTTCCTAATATATAAGAATTCAAGAAATATCCTACACCTAATCCTAACACAATTCCTATTAAAGTTAAGAGAATTGTTTCTCTTGTCACATAATCATATACTTCTCTATCATAAAAGCCTAAAACTTTTATTGTTGCTAATTCTCTTATTCTTTCACTTATATTAATATTCGATAAATTATATAATACAACAAAAGCTAATAATCCTGCTGATACAATTAAAATGGCTACTACATAATTTAGTGAATTCATTGTATCATCTAATGTTTTCATTGTTGTTTTTGTTAAAGTTACTGTTGATACTTCATTTTTTGATACCATTTCTTGCATAATAGTTTCTTCTTGTTCTTCTGATAAGTCATTATCTTGTATTAGTAATACATTTGTACTATATTCTTCCCCATAAATTTGTTGATAAAGTTCTTTTGACATATATATATAATGACTTATATAATTTTCAGTAATTTCAACAATTTTTATTTCTTTTTCTTCATTGTCAGAAGTAGTTATTTTTATAGTGTCTCCCACTTCTGCTCCTATTAGCTCTGCTAATTTATCTGTTATAATAATTCCTTCTTCTGATAATTCAAATTTCTCTTTTGTTTTTATATCTCTTAATTTTATCATTTTATCAATTTCATTTTTATCTTTGGGTACCACTATTTGGACAGTTTCACTTTTATCATCTCTTTCAGCTGTTGCAGACTCCATATATGTTTCTAACACATCATTAATTTCTTCTTTTTGTTTTAATTCTGATATATATCTATCTTTCTGTTCTTGATTTAAAGATGTTTTTAAACTTACTTGGATATCATAATCAAATATATCTTCATACTGATTTGGCAATATTGAAGATATAGAATCTTTTAACCCAAATCCTGCAAGTATTAATGAAGTACATCCCATAATCCCTATAATTGTCATTAAAAATCTTTTCTTATATCTGAATATATTTCTTACTGTGACTTTATGTGAAAATTTTAGTCTTTTCCAAATAAAATTCACTCTTTCTAGTAAAACTCTTTTCCCATATTTTGGTGCTTTTGGTCTTAGCAAATTTGCTGGCGTATTTTTTACTTCTTTTATTATGGTATATAAAGTTGCTCCCACAATACATATATATATTAATCCTAAACCTATTGAAGAATATTGATGGTTAAATGATACGATGAATTCAGGTATTGTGTACATCATTTCATACATATCCCATATAATTCTTGGTAATAGTTGAAATCCTATATTCATTCCAATAATTCCACCTATTATACACGCTAAACTTGAGTAGATTACATATTTTTGCATAATATGTATTTTATTATATCCCAATGCTTTTAATGTTCCTATTTCTTGTCTTTGCTCTTCTACCATTCTAGTCATAGATGTCAATGAAACTAGGGTCGCTATCGCAAAAAATACTATTGGGAATACAATACTTAAATTCTCTATACTTTTTGTATCTTGAATATAACTATTATATCCTGCGTTTTGTTGCCTATCTAATATGTACCATTTTGCTTTTTCAATTTCAGATACTTTTTCTTTAGCATCAATTAATTTTCCTTCTGCTTCCTCTATTTTGCTATTAAACTCCGCTCTATTTTTTTCTAATTCAGCTTCTGCTGTTGCTATTTCTTGCTTTGATGCTTCTAATTCTTTTTTTGAACTTGCAATCTGAGAATTTGTTTTATTTTTTGTTTGTTGTAATGTGTTTTCTTGTTTTTCTATTTGACTTTTTGCACTATTAATTTGTGCTTCTGCACTTTGTAATTGAGCTCTTCCACTTGCAATTTGATTGTCTATTTCTGTTATTCCTGCTTGAACAGATTGTTTATTAGTTTCATATACTTGTTTTTCTGCTTGTAATTTTGCTATTTCTTGATTAATACTTTCCTTTTTCTCTTCTGTTTCAGCCGTTTGTAATTCATTTTGCTTTTCTGCTATACTATTTTCCGTAATTTTTATTGCATTATTTATATTATCCAAAGTACTTTGCAATCCAGCTTTTTGTTGTTCTGCTTGTTCGAATCCTTTTTCAGCTTCTATTTTTTGATTATTTAATCTAAGTGCATTTTTAGCAACTTCTGTTTTCGCTGATTCGATTTGTGCCTCTGCATTTGCAAATTCTTTTTTAGCTTTAGTTTCATTACTACTAATTTCCGTTTCTGCCGTTTCTATTTGTGCTTTTCCGTCAGTAATCTCGTTTTCTGCCTCTTGAATTTGAGCCTCACCATTTTGTTTTTCTGTATTAAATTCTTCTTCAGCCTTTGCAATTTCTTCATTTGCCTCATCAATTAGTTCCTGATATCTAGCATTTTCTCTTTCTTCTTTTATTTCTTCTATTTTGCTTTTAGTTTCTTCAACATAATCTTCATATTTATTGCTTGCTGTTTGATATTTATGACTATTTTCTAAAGTTATATAGATTTCTGTATATATATCTGAGTTCACATTTTCTTTATTAACATAGATATAATAATTAATAACTCCTGTTCCTAACTTTGTATTTCCTCTTTCTCTTGATATGTATAGAGGACTTTCAACTGTTCCCACAATTTTTAAAGTTTTATTTTTTAAATATTCTGTTTCTTCTCCTTCTGTAGTCTCTGGTTCTATCTCAATTATATCTCCGATAGATTTATCAGTATCTTTCAAAAATTTTTCTTCTACTACACATTCATCTACATTTTCAGGCATCTTTCCTTCTACTAGCACTGGTTTGTTAATATCTTCAACACATAAAATTTTTGAAACAATTTCTTTATCACTTGTTTTTATCAATCCATCTTTACTATATGTACCATAAACATTTGCCACATTTTCTATATTAGATAAAGCTTCTATATCATCATCTGTTAATCCTAATGTAGACATGATTTCTATATCATATACATTTTGATTTTTATAATATGTATCTATAGAGTCCACCATATCTGGTGAAGTAGCTCTTAATCCTGCAAAAAAGCCAACACCTAATAACGCCATAAGTAAAATTGATATAAATCTTTTATATGATTTTTTTATTTCCTTAAATGTATCTTTTAGTAATGCCTTTTTAATTTTCACTCGCATCACCTCCAAAACTATGTTTTTTATTACCATTCTATATTTTCTACTGGAATTGGATTCTCATTTATTTCAATTTTTTCTGCTGTTCCATTTTTAAATCTAATAATCTTATCAGCCATTGGTGCAATAGCTGCATTATGTGTAATAATAATAACAGTCATATTTTCTTTCCTTGCGGTATCTTGTAACAATTTTAATATTTGTTTACCTGTTTTGTAGTCTAACGCACCTGTTGGCTCATCACATAATAATAGTTTTGGATTTTTTGCAATAGCTCTAGCAATTGCCACTCTTTGTTGTTCTCCTCCTGATAATTGAGATGGAAAATTCTTTTTCCTATCAGATAATCCTACTTTTTCCATAACTTCATCTGGACTTAAAGAATCTTTACAAATTTGTGTTGCAAGTTCTACATTTTCAATTGCTGTTAAATTTTGTACCAAATTATAAAATTGGAATACAAAACCTATATCTTCTCTCCTATATTTGATAAGTTCTTTATTTTTTAATTTTGCCACATTTTTCCCATCAACTGTTACATCTCCTGAAGTAACACTATCCATTCCTCCTAGTATGTTAAGTGCAGTTGTTTTTCCTGCACCTGATGGGCCTACAACAACAACTAATTCTCCTTTTTCAATTGAAAAATTTGTATTATCAAGTGCCTTTATTATAATTTCTCCCATTTTATATTCTTTACAAACATTTTTAAATTCTATATATGCCATATAAATTCTCCCTTCCATAAGAGATTTTGTTATTATGATGACATTATATCATATAGAAAGAAAAAGTAGAAGAAAATTTTTTCTTTTTTTCATTGTGTCATTGGGGACGTGCCAAAATGGACAAAAAATGGTCAAAAGGGACAGGCGTTCTTTTCATGAAATAAAAAAACATGACATATATTACAATTTATAGATATATGCCATGCTTTTCATTTTATTATATTTTTATGCCTGTCCCTTTTGACCATTTTTTGTCCATTTTGGCACGTCCCTAACGTTCATAAATTACATATTCATATGTGAACTTATTTTCTGAATCCTCTGGTCCTTTTTCTCTGCTAATTTCTTTCCATGTTTCTTTATTAATTCTAGGAAAAAATGTATCACCTTCAAATTCTTTATCTAT
This sequence comes from uncultured Clostridia bacterium, assembly GCA_944393395.1. Classification (GTDB taxonomy): domain Bacteria; phylum Bacillota; class Clostridia; order TANB77; family CAG-508; genus CAG-269. The sequence continues at coordinate 29,493 of CALYAB010000004.1, read as the reverse complement.
TTCTGTTACATACATTTTTTTCACATATGGCATTAATAAATTATATATAATTGCTCCTCCTATTACAAATGCTTCTTCCTCACTTTCTATATATTCTTGTATTTGTAACATTGAATGAACAACTTCTACATTTTCATCATCTACCTTAAAATCTGGGTTATTACTAAATACAATATGTTTTCTATTAGGAAGTACTCTTCCTAAAGATTCAAACGTTTTTCTTCCCATAATGATAGTATGGTTTGTTGTTAATTCCTTAAATCTTTTTAAATCATCTGATATATGCCATAATAATTTATTATTTTTTCCTATTACATTATTTTTTGCCTTTGCTACTATGATACTTAACATTTTAATCTATATTCCTTTCTTTGTTATAATTTTTGATTTTGCTATGAATGCTTTCGTTATATTGCTACTGGTATTTTTCCAATTTTCACTTCTTTATTATAATCATATCCTTCTATTTCAAAATCTTCTACTTTAAAATCATAGAAATTTTTTGTTGGATTTTTTATTACTAATTTTGGAGTTACATTAATTGGCTCCGTTGCAAGTAGTTTTTCCACAAGTGGAATATGTCTATCATATATATGACAATCACCTATATTATGTGTTAATGTTCCAACTTCAAGCCCTGACACTTGTGCAAACATATATTGTAACGCTGCATATTGCATTAAATTCCAGCCATTAGCTGTTAACATATCTTGTGAACGTTGGTTTAATATTAAATGTAATTTTCCTCCTTTTACTAACCATTGTGTTCCATATGCGCATGGTTCTAGCTCCATATCTTTTAATTCTTCATGATTAAATAAATTTGTCATAATTCTTCTACTTGATTGGTCATTTTTTAGTAAATATAAAACATAATCTACTTGATCCATTAGCTTAATTCCTTCTTTTGTTTTAAACTCATATTTTTTTGCTAATTGGTATCCATATGCTTTTCCAATTGTTCCTTCTTCATTTGCCCATTGATCCTATATATGAGAATTTAATTCACTAACTTTATTAGATTTCTTTTGCCATATCCATAATATTTCATCAATTGCATTTTTGAATGTTTTTGTATTATTTCTTAATGTTATCATTGGAAATTCTTTTCCTACATCATATTTGTTTTGAACTCCTACAATTGATACATAATTTGCCTCTTCTCCATCATCCCATCTTGTCCTTACATTAGTTCCTTTTGATGAATATCCATTTTCTATAATTTCTTTACATGTTTTTATAAATTGTTCATCTGCTTGTGTCATTTTTATTCCTCCATTTCAATATTTTTTTCAATATATCAAATTTTATATTTTTTTACAAGCTATTTTCATGATTTTGTAAATTCAAAAGTTAATAAATGTTACAATTCACAGCTATTACTAAATATTGTGATATATATCACAAAACCTTAGATGTTTTTAGGCCGTGAATTGTATAGATAATGATTATTATCGTTCAAATAGCTAAAATTCCCATTTTGGTACATATTCTTCCTCATGCTCTCCTAATTCTTGCATATATCCATTTTTTATATCTAATTCATATACATATTGTTCTATTTCTTCATACTCCTCTTTTGTTAATTTTCTATTTAACTCTAAATTCTCTTTTGCTTTACATGTAGGAAAATATTGTGCCATAATATCTATATATACATTTTCATCTATATTTTCTTTTATCCATTTCAAAACTTTTTTACTATTTTCTATATTGTTCGGTAAAACTAAATGTCTTATCATTAATCCCTTTTTTATAATTCCTCTTTCATCTAGTTTAGGATCCCCTACTTGTCTATACATTTCTTTTATAGCTTTTGTTGCTATTTCGAAGTAATTATCTATTTTTGAATATTTCTTTCCGATTTTATCCTCATAATATTTTAAGTCTGGTAAATATATATCTATATATCCTTTTAATAATTTCAAAGTTTCTACTCTTTCATATCCATTTGTATTATATACAATTGGTATTTTTAAACCATTTGATTTTGCAATTTTTATTGCTTCTATAATTTGAAGGACATAACTTGTAGGAGTTACTAAATTTATATTTTCTACATTTCTGTTTTGTTGTTCAATAAATATTTCTGCTAATTCTTCTATAGATATTTCTTTTCCTCTTCCTTCTTGGCTAATCTCATAATTTTGGCAATATATACAATTCATATTACAATTTGAGAAAAATACTGTTCCTGAACCATTTTTTCCACTTATGCAAGGTTCTTCAAAATCATGTATTGAATATAATGCAATTTTTACTTTATCTGTACTTTTACATCTTCCTATTTGATTTTTGGTTCTATCAATTCTACATTTATGTGGACATATTTCACATTTTGCTAAATTCATTTTTTACCTCTCACAAAATATTTTTAAATATTCTTTACAGCTGTTACATATATGTTTCCTTCTGAATCTGATTTTAATTCAACTTCTTTTTTTGTGAATTTGTCTATATTATCTTTCACTAATTGTTGTATACTTGTTTCATCATCTGTGTTTTTTACAGTTCCTATTGTTTCATCTTTCAAATTTCTTATTTCAATATTATACTCTGTTTCTTCAGTATTATATGCTTCTGAATAATCTTCAAGATATTCTACAATTTGGACACTATATCCATTTTCAGTTCTATTTATTTGATCTAGCAAAAAAACGTCCTCTTGATTATCTAAACCTGTTCCTACTGCATAATATGTGTTTGTTTCTTCATTATATTTCATATATTCATATCCTTCTCTAGGAAATTCTTTTTGTAGATCTTCTCCAAATATTTCTTTTGCTTTATCTTGCAACTGTTCATATGATAATTCATACTCTTCTAAATTTTTCTTTACAACTTCCCATATCCAAACATCAGGTGCATTATTTATGTTATCAAAAACTGGTAGAGCTTCTCCAGTAATCTCTTTCCACATATATATTTTTTGTATATATGTTTCTATTTTACTTATTTCATCAACTGTTACTTCAGTACTTTTATTACTAGCTATTTGATTTTCCCTATATACATACATTCCAATAAATATTATTAGTAAAATTAAGATAATAACAATCAGTTTTTTCATTAGCATCCTATCCTTCTTCTAAAATTTCTACTTTATTATATCTCATATTTTTTATTTTACCATACTTTATTATTATTTTTTATATTTTTTTATCTATATGACACATTTCGACACCTTTTTATTTTTTCGTTTGTTATAATTTTGTCTGTTAACTAATGAAAAGGAGGTAAACTCATGAATGTTGTAAATCTACAAGATAAAGATAACAGAGTTGTTGGAAATATTTCTGGGCAAATAACTATTTCTATTTATAACGGTGAATTTAAAGGACATCCTAATTTCTTGATTCAGTCAGACCATTCTGTTTCTGAAATTGCTGATATTATCGAGGATGTTTTATATTCTTATTAAAGCTCATCAAAGATGAAAATTATATTAGTAAAGTGGTTGACAGTAATATCAATAATAACTGCAATTTATCGAAAATTAATTAAGTGCAACCGTTGAAGTGAAGTGGCATTCTTGAATAGGAAAAACTTGATTTTTCCTATTCAAGAAAAAAGTAAAAGAGAGAATTAATTCAATCCTCTCTTTTACTTTTTATGTTCTTATTTTTACATTATTTTTGTGCATATGGTAATAAAGCTATATGTCTTGCTCTTTTTATTGCTAATGTAATATCTCTTTGATGTTTTGCACATGTTCCTGTAGCTCTTCTTGGTAAAATTTTTCCTTTATCACTAACAAACTTTTTTAATTGTTCAGGATTTTTATAATCTAAAACAAAGTTTTTATCGCTACATAATACACATACTTTTTTTCTTTGTTTTCTGAATCTTGGATTATAATCCTCATCATAATTTTTATTATTTCTCTTATTTTGCTTTTTATCTGCCATTTTATTTTCCCCCTAACATTTTAGAATGGTAGGTCATCACTTGAAGACATTTCAAAATCTGAACCCATGTTTCCTGGTGCTGTATCTCCAAAAGTATTTTCAAAAGAATTATTTGATGTTTCTGTATCTCTTTTACTGTCTGCAAAATATGCTTCTTCTGCCACTACTTCTGTAACATAATGTCTTTGCCCTTGGTCATCATCCCATGTTCTTGTTTGAATTCTTCCTATAATTCCTACTTGTTGACCTTTCTTAAAGTATTTACTACAAAATTCTCCTAATTTACTCCATGCAACAATATTTATAAAATCAGCTTGTCTTTCTTCTCCCTGTCTTACAAACCTTCTATTTACTGCTAAACTAAATGAAGATACTAATGTATTACTTGTTTGTGTATATCTTGTCTCTGGATCTCTTGTTAATCTTCCCATTAATATTACTTTATTCATTATTACTCACCTTTCTTTACTTTAAATAAAGGCCCCTTCTTTATTTAATTCTTATAATTATTTTTCTAATCTTACTGTAATAAATTTAATAACGTCATCTGTAATTCTGTAAACTCTTTCAAGTTCAGCTATTAATTCTGGATTAGCTTCAAAGTTGAATAAAACATATGTAGCTTCTTTGAATTTTTTAATATCATAAGCTAATTTTCTTTTTCCCATTTGTTCAACTGATTCTACTTTTCCATTTTCATTGATTAATCCTGTAAATTTTTCTTCTAAAGCTTTTAAACCTGCTTCATCAACATTTGGATTAACAATGATAATACTTTCGTATTTATTCATCATCTTTCACCTCCCTATGGATTTATAACCTGCTTTTGCAAGTAGAGATTTGAATTTAGCATTTTTATTTTTATATATTTAAGTTTTGAATAATCTAAAATCTGTCGACGTAAAAAATAACTATGCTCCTTCAAAACATAGCTATTTTATCATATATTTTCCATTGTTGCAAGTGTTTTTTTCTTTTTTTTAGGCGTGCTGGTTACTAGATGTTACAATTCACAGCCATTACTAGATAATGTGATATATATTATATTCTAAGCGGGGGTCGGGGGGACCGACACGCTACATACTGTTATAAATCAATGATGACTTTTGAAGAATTGATTTATTTACAGTATGTAAAGTGTTGGGATAGCGCAGAATATAATATATATCATAAATCTTTAGATGTTTTTAGGCTGTGAATTGTAACATAACTATTCAGAGTCTGAAATTATTTATAAATATGTTGATATATTAATAACAACCATATCATCTATATGCTGACCAAAGCCAGTTACCAGATTTTTTGGAAGTTTTTTTCGTGTCCCTAACATTCCACATTTTTTGCAATTCCATTATTGGAATTGGTAATATAGAAATCCCTAATGTAATTAACCACTGAGTAGATGTTAAATTTACAACATCAAATATATTAGCCAAAGTTGGAATCAATATTACTATTGTTTGTACAAAAATTCCAAGTATAAAACTTCCTATTAAAAATTTATTCTCTAATATTCCTACTTTTAATATAGATTTTTCACTTTTTATATTAAAGCTGTGGACAAGCTCTAATAATCCCATACTAATGAATGCCATTGTTCTTCCTACTTCTATCCCATAATACTTATTTCCTATACTAAATGCTATCAAAGTAAGCATTCCAATCATGACACCTTCCACTATAATCTTATTCCATAAGCCATCTGCAAATATTCCTTTTTTAGAATCTACTGGTTTTCTTTCCATAATGTCTTTTTCAGGTGGTTCTAATCCTATAGCAATTGCTGGTAATGAATCTGTAACTAGATTTATCCATAATAGTTGTATAGCAAGTAATGGGGATTTTAATCCTAATACTAATCCCATAAATATAGTTACAATCTCTCCTATATTTGTTGCAATTAGAAAATGTATCGCTTTTCTTATATTATCATATATATTTCTTCCCTGCTTTACAGCATCAACTATTGTTACAAAATTATCATCTACTAAAATCATATCAGATGCATTTTTTGCTACATCTGTTCCTCCTTTTCCCATTGCTATTCCAATATCTGCACTTTTTAAGGCTGGACTATCATTTACTCCATCTCCTGTCATTGCAACAACTGCACCATTTTTTTGCCAAGCTTTTACGATTCTTACTTTGTGCTCGGGTGTTACTCTTGCAAAAACTGTGTAGTTTTTTACTTCTTTCTCAAATGTTTCTTGATCTATTTTATCTAATTCTGCTCCAGTTAATGCTTTATCATTTTTTGATAATATTCCTATCTTTTCTGCAATTGCTTTTGCTGTTGCTATATGGTCACCTGTTATCATAACTGTTTTTATTCCTGACTTTTTGCAAGTTTCTACTGCTTCTTTAACTCCCTCTCTAGGCGGATCTATCATTCCTATAAGACCAACAAATGTTAAGTTTTTTTCAATATTTATACTATCTATTTTATTTGGTAAACTTTCCATTTCTCTATATGCTACAGCAATAACTCTTAAAGCTTTGTTAGCCATTTTTTCATTTTCTTTTAAAATTCTTTCTTTATTAATTCCTATACATTTATTTAATAATACATCTGGTGCGCCTTTAGTAATTACTCTATATTTACCATTTTGTAATTTATGTATTGTTGTCATCATCTTTCTGTTTGAGTCAAATGGAATTTCATTTACTCTTGGCATTAATTTATACAATTCATTTTTATTTAATTTATTTTTATAAGCAATTTCTACTATCGCTATTTCTGTTGGCTCACCAACTATATCTATTTTATTAGAATTCATTTCTATCTTGCTATCTGTACACATAGTAGCTAATTCCATTGCTAAGTTAGGCTTTTCTGATTTTATTTCTACTACTTTCATTTTGTTTTGAGTTAAAGTTCCTGTTTTGTCAGAACATATAACATTACTACTCCCCAAAGTCTCCACTGCTGGTAATTTTCTAATAATACTATTTCTTTTTGACATTTTTGTTACACCTATCGACAACATAATTGTTACTATTGCTGGTAACCCTTCTGGTATTGCTGCAACTGCTAATCCTACAGATGTCATAAACATTTCCATTGGAGGAATTTTTTTGATAATTCCTATCAAAAATATTACTAAACATATTATCAAACAAATAACACCTAATATTTTTCCTACTTGATTTAATTTCTTCTGGATAGGAGTTTCTGGTGATTCATTTTCAATTATCATGTTTGCAATCTTTCCAACTCGTGTATTCATACCTATATCTGTTACTACAACTCTTGCATGTCCATTTACTACTGTACTTCCCATAAAAGTCATATTCACAATATCACCTAATGGTATTCCTTTTTTGCATATTACATTTCCATCTTTTTCTACTGCTTCTGTTTCTCCTGTTAAACTGGATTCCTCTACTTTTAAATTAAAACTTTCTATAATTCTACAGTCTGCCGGAACGCTATTTCCTGCCTCTAATATAACAATATCCCCTATTACCAATTCTTCTGAATGTATTTCTATTTCTTTTCCATTCCTTATTACTTTTGACATTTGTGGAGTCATCTTTTTTAAGCTCTCTATTGATTTTTCTGCCTTTGCTTCTTGTAATACTCCCATAATAGCATTTAAAACAACAATAGCAATAATTATAATTGAATCTATATAATCATTTTCTCCTTGATACCAAGATATACCAGCAGACACAATTGAAGCTATTATTAGAATAATAATCATAAAGTCATTAAATTGTTTTAGAAATTTAATAATTATACCTTCTTTTTTATTGTTTTCTAACTCATTTTTACCATATTTTATCCTCCTTTTTAAAATTTCTTCATCATTTAAACCATTACAAAAATCTGTATTTAGTTTTTCTTGAACTTCTTGCTTTCTAAATGTTTCCCACATACCTTTCTCTCCTTTGTAATTTTTAATAGACAATTATCTTGTCCTTTGTTTACCTAATTTTATTCACTTAATATATTTTTATTACTTATTTTTATATTTTAAATTGCATAGCCAAAAAGTTTCATAGTACTTCCAATTATTAATCACAAAATTTTATGTAATCAATATTATGTTATTAAAGTGAAGCGATGTTCTTGAATAGGAAAACTTGATTTTTCTATTCAAGAAATAATAATTTGATTGGAGGTTTTACTTGTGCTGTTCAACAGTTTAGTTTTAGCCATTTCTAGTAGCATAGATTCTTTAGGAATTGGAATTACTTATGGAATAAAAAACACGAAAATAACCATCTGGGCAAAATTTATTTTATTCTTAGTCGCATTTACAATTTCTTCAATATCAATCTATTTTGGAAATATCTTAAAATACTTTTTGCCAGATTTTATTATCGGTTATTTAGGAAGTTTTATTTTAATTTTAATGGGTATGTTTATGTGTTTTCAAGCTTTAAAAAATACTAATAAAGATTCAAATGTTTATTTTGAGAAAAATTTAAATAATACTGAAAAAATATATTCTTTTTTTATTAAATGTTTAGGTATTACTATAAAAATTATTAAAAACCCTACTTCTTCTGATTTAGATAAATCTAATTCTATTGACTCTAAAGAAGCTTTATTTCTTGGTTTTGCACTCTCTTTAGATAGTTTTTGTATTGGAGTTGGTTTTAGTATAATAAATAGTTTTTCTTTTTTATTTCCTTTACTAATTAGTCTTTTTCAATTGTTTTTCTTAAGTTTTGGAAATTATTGTGGGAAAAGACTTTATTCTTTTAATAAATTACCAGATAATATCTGGTCTGTAATTTCTGGTGTTTTGTTAATTATAATTGGTCTTTTTAGAATCATATTATAAAACGACATGTATACGTATTTTAAAATTTTATAATACTTACATGTCGCTTTTTTTCTATATATAACTTATCTGTATTTAACTATTTTTTAATTTCATTGACAATAATTTTGAAATACCATTTTCCTCCATAGTAATTCCATAAACTGTATCAGCTGCCTCCATTGTTCCTTTTCTATGTGTAATTACCAAAAATTGCGTATTTTTAGCAAACTTTTTCAAATATTCCGCATATCTATATACATTTACATCATCTAATGCTGCTTCTATCTCGTCTAATACACAGAATGGCGCAGGGTTAATTTTTAATATTGCAAATAACAACGCAATCGCTGTAAAGGCTTTTTCTCCTCCAGACAATAACATCATATTTTGCAATTTTTTGCCTGGTGGTTGAACTGTTATCTCTATTCCACATTCTAAAATATTGTCCTTATCTTCTAATTTTAAGCTTGCATTTCCACCACCGAATAATTCTTTAAATACTTCAGCAAAATTCTTATTAATCATTTGGAATTTTTCTTTGAATTGCTCTTTCATAATATTTGTCATATCTGAAATAATTTTTCTTAGTTTCGACATTGTACTTTCCAAATCCACTCTTTGTTCACACATAAAATCATATCTATCTTTTAAATTTTTATATTCTTCTATTGAATCTATGTTGACACTTCCTAATTCTCTAATTTGATTTCTTAAATCTTTAACCTTTTTTTGTGTCAATTGTACATTGTCTGGCTTTTTATAGTCTACTACATTATTTGGTGTAAGTTCATATTCTTCCCACATTTTATCCATTATTTCATTTACGCTTTCTTCCAGCTTTGTTTTCTTTACATCTATTTTTACTATTTGTGATTTCAAATCTTCTATTATTTTAAATTCTGAATTTATTTCCTCTTCTTTTTGAGCTAATTTTTCATTTTTTTCTGTTCTTTTTTCTTTTAATTCTTCAATTTTAGAGCCACTATTTTTAACTTCTTGTTTTATTTTATTAATTTTTTCATTGATTTCTTCTATAGATTTTTCTAAGTTAAAATTATCCTGACCAATTTGTTCTATTTGTATTTTTTTATTTTTTATACTTTTATTTGTACTATCAATTTCTGAATTAATTCTTTCCTGAATCTCTTCTATTGAACTTTCACTTTCATCAAAAGATGATACTGATATTTTTAAATTTGTTATATCAAAATTCAAATCATCTACATATTTCTGATTATCTTTATTTAGTTCAGCAAATTCCGTAATAATGTTTTTTAGTTTCTCATTTTCTTCATTAATTAATGTTATCTTTTCTTGTAGTTGATTTTTCTTTTCTTCACTTTCCACTTTTTGGTTGTCTAATTTTTTGCTTTCTTCTTTTAATTTATTTAATCTTGTTTCTACTCTATTGATATTTTCTTCTATAGCTCTTATTTTTTCTTTTCCTGTTGCATAATTAATTTCAATTTCTTGTAATTCTTTTTCAAATAAAGAAGCTTCTTCTATTACATCTTCTATCGAATTTTCATAATCTTCTTTATCTTTTTCTAGTTTTTGTATTTGCTGTTCTAATTTTTTGATTTCTTTTTGCAATTTTTCAATTTCGCTTTTTCTACCTAAAATATTTACTGTTTTTTTAGCAACAGAACCTCCCGTAATTGCTCCTGATGGATTAATCACATCTCCTTCTAATGTAATAATTCTAAAAGAATATCTATTATCTTTTGCTACTCTTATTGCTGTTTCCATATCTTGTACTATCACAGTTCTTCCCAATAGATTTAATATAATATTTTCATATTTTTTACTGTATTTTATTAAGTCTGATGCAATTCCTATAATTCCATTATTTTTTCCTTTTATTTTTTCAAGTTTCTTTCCTCTTACAGATGTTATAGGTAAAAAAGATGCTCTTCCTAAATTATGCTTTCTTAAATGTTCTATTAATCTTTTTGCATCTTCTTCATTTTCTGTTACAACATTTTGAAGACTACTTCCTAAACACATTTCTATAGCTGTTTGATATTGTTCTGGAACTTCTATAATATTTGCTAAAACACCATGCATTCCTTTTCCTAAATCTTTTATTGTTTCACAATCTTTTAAAAGTGCCTTTACACTTTTGATATAACCTTCTTTTTCTTTTTCTGTCTCGATTAAAAATTTTAATTTTGATTCTTTAATTCTTTTTTCTCCTGAAAGCATATTAATTTTACTTTCAAAATCTTTAATCTTTCTATCTGCTTCTTGCTTTTGTTTATTTACATTCTCTAAATCTGCTAAAATCTTATTTCTCTTGCTTTCAATTTCATAAAAGTCTCCTGAAATCTCTTCTTTTTTTAATCTTGCACTATCTAATTCTGAAATGTTTCCTGTAATCTCATTTTTTATTTGTTTTTGTCTTTTTTCATAATTCTGATAATTAATATCTTGTTCACTAATGTCAGCTTGTAATTCATATTTCTTGTCTGTGTTTTCTTCTACCTTTTTCTTATGTTCTTCAATTTCTAATTCTTTACTAGAAAGTTTTTTCGTTATTTCTGCTAATTCTTTTTCTTTTTCTGCTAATTCTTTTACAAATTTTTCTTTATTATTTTTTAAGTTTTCCTTTTTTTCTTCTTTTTGTTTTTTCTCATCTTCCAATTCTTTAATTCTTGAGTCCAATTCTTCAATTTCTTTTTCAAATCTTTCTTTATTTTGCTTATTATTTTCTATCCTTGTTTTAGAAACATTAATATCAGAATTTAACATTTCGATTTCTTTCTTGCTTTCAAATCCCAAATTAGACATTTCTTCTATAGATTCTGTTATATTGTCAATTTCACTTTTTAATTCTTCTTTTAATGCCTTTATTCTTTCTAATCTTCCTTCTTCATCATTGCATTGTGTTTTATATATTTCTTCATCATTTACGATATCTTCTAACTCTTTTTTGTACTTTTCAATATTGTATAAAAATAATCCTATTTCTATATTTTTTAATTCTTCTCTTAAATTTAAGTATTTTTTTGCCTTTTCTGATTGTACTTTTAATGGTTCTATATTAGTTTCTATTTCAGATAATATATCATTAATTCTAAGAAGATTTAGCTTTGTATGTTCTAACTTTTTCTCACTCTCGGCTTTTCTTACTCTATATTTTACAATACCTGCTGCTTCTTCAAAAATATGTCTTCTATCTTCTGATTTGTTACTTAATATCTCGTCAATTTTACCTTGTCCTATAATTGAATATCCATCTTTTCCAATACCTGTATCCATAAATAATTCTAATACATCTTTTAATCTACATGGTACTTTATTAATATAATAACCTGTTTCCCCACTTCTATATATTTTTCTAGTAACTGTTACTTCTGTATATTCTATTGGAAGGGCTCCATCTGAATTATCAAACACTAAAGAAGCTTCTGCAAATCCTAATGATTTTCTGTTTTGAGTTCCTGCAAATATGATATCTAATGATTTAGAACCTCTTAAAGATTTCATACTTTGCTCCCCCAATACCCATCTGATGGCATCTGATATATTACTTTTTCCAGAACCATTTGGTCCTATAACACTTGTAATTCCTGGCATAAATTCTAATATAGTTTTATCTGCAAATGACTTAAAGCCTTGTAATTCTAGTCTTTTTAAATACATATCTATCTCCTTTTTTATCGGAATTTTGGGGACGGAGATAAAAATCATCCCCGTCCCGAAATCATCTCTGTTTTGCTACCTTACATATTTTTATCAATATTTGGCAATAATTGTTTTTTTCTTGAAACAACTCCTGGTAAAAATGCTCTATTATTTTCTAATTTAACATCAAATGCTTTTTCTACTGCGTCTGTTCTATTTCCTAAGGCAATTATTTCTGAATTGCTATTTAATATGTCTGTTATTGCCAATACAAACAATTGTAATCCTTTTTTCTCTATTTCACTATCCATCGCACTTTCTAAATCTTTTTGTCTTTTCAATACATCGTCTATACTTACTGTATTTACTTGAGCAATAACAAATTTGTTTCCATCTTTATCTAGATTTTTCGCATCTAAATTTACTAATTCTGCTTCTGAAAAATCACCTAAATCTGTTCCTGCTTTTAACATTTCTAATCCATATTCATTTATATCAATTCCTGCAACTTTCTCTAATTCTGATAATGCTTTTTTATCATATTCTGTTGTTGTTGGAGATTTTAATAATAATGTATCTGAGATAATTGCACTTGCCATTAATATTGCTTCTTCTTTACTAATTTCATGTCCAAATTTTTTATATTCTTCAAACAAAATTGTACAAGTACATCCATAAGGTTTAGCTGTATAATATAAAGGCTCTGATGTTTCAAAATTTGCTATTCTGTGGTGGTCTGTTACTGATAAAATTTTTGCCTTTTCTATACCTTCTACACTTTGGTTAAATTCATTATGATCTACTAAACATACTTCTTGTCCTTCTTCTATTTTATCTATCATTTCTGGTGCTTCAATATTTAGATAATTTAATACATATTGTGTTTCTTTATTTATTTTTCCTAATCTTTTTGCAACTGTGCAATCCCATCCGTTCTTTTTATCTAGTCTTTCGCTTACTAAACTTGCACATATTGAATCTGTGTCTGGATTTTTGTGTCCAAATATGAATACTTCTTTTCCCATTTTTCATTTCTCCTTTATTTCGATTTTTTCTTTATTTTCATACATATTATATTTTCATTTGCGAAATTTGTCAATTAAAATACAAAAAGATAGGGAAGAAAAACAAGTGCAGACACACGGACCAGGTCGGGTTTTGTATTACTTTGTTCGTTCAATAAAAAATTTATTTAAATAAGTCGAAAGTTATATTTATAATATTTTATGAGATTAAATGTGCAAATGGAGGAATATTACAAATTCTTACATTAGCAAGTAGGAGAATCTCGAATTTCCTAATTTGAGAGGTGCCTGCTTGCTAGTGTTAGAATTTGTATATTACGCAATGCCAGCCATTTAATGAATAAAATATTATAAATATAACCTTCGACTTTTAGTAATTAGCTATACGCTAGAACAAAGTAATACAAAACCCGACCTGGTCCGTGTGTCTGAGCTTGTTTTTCTTCCCTATTCTTTTTCTATATTTTTTAAAATATCTTCCAATTCTTCTTTATTAAACTGGTATACTTTGTTGCAAAAATGACAAACTAATTCAGCTTTTCCTTCTTTTTCTATAATGTCCTCTAACTCTTCCTTTCCAATTGTTGTCAAAGCATCTTGCATATGTTCTTTTGAACAATCGCATCTAAATTCTGGAACAATCCTGTCTTCAATAACTTGAACATTTTCATCTCCAGTTATTTTTTTAGCAATTTCTTCTAAAGTCAAGTTTTCATCTAACATTCTTGACATTGCTCCTGCTTTAAATATTGATTGCTCTACTTTTGATATTTCTTCTTCTGTTGCATCTGGCATAGGATTTATTAAATATCCTCCACTTGCTCTTACACCTCTTTTGTCTACCAATACACCTAAAGCAACTGCTGAATCTCTTTGTTCTGAATTAACAAAATAATTTGCAAAATCTTCTGCAATTTCTCCTGAAACTAATGGAGAAATTCCAACATATGGATCTTTTAATCCTATATCTTTTACTACATTTATATATCCTTCATGCCCTACTGCTCCACCAACATCTAATTTACCATCCTCATTTAATGGTATTTCTACTACTGGATTAGTTGCATATCCTTTTACAATAGGTTTATTATTTGCTGTTGCAATCATAACTCCTATAGGTCCATTCCCTTTTAACTGAACTGTTAATTTATCTTTACTACCTTTCATTTCTGTAGCCATTATCGCTGTTATAGTTAATAATCTTCCAAATGCTGCTGTAACTACAGGGCTCATGTCATGTACTTTTCTTGCTTCTTCTACCATATCAGTTGTATTTGCACATATTACTGATATTTTCCCATCATATGCTAAAAATTTTATTATTTTATCACTCAATTCCTCTCACCTTTTCTTTTTTTATTTATTATATTATCACTATAATTCAATATATAATGACTCGAAGATATATATATTATATTTTTTGATATCACAACACACTTAAAATATAATATACATATCTTCGAGAAATATACTGAACTATAAGATGTTTCCTATTTATTGATGCACCTCAAACATATCTTTTCCTTCTCCACAAACTGGGCAAACCCAATCATCTGGTAAATCTTCAAAAGCTGTTCCTGGAGCAATTCCAGCTTTTTCATTTCCAAATTTAGGATTATATATATATTTACATTCTATACACTCATATCTTTGGTTATCTGTTTTATCTGTCTTAAAGTTTTTATATCCCAATGCTATAGCTACAATTACCATAAGTAAAAATGATAAAGCTTTCCATATTCCACTTTCTAATGTAATTACAGCAAAAATTCCAAATGTTGCACTTATTCCATATAACACTAAAACAGCCTGTTTTTGGCTAAACCCTTTTGCTACTAGTCTATGATGTAAATGCCCTTTATCTGCTCTAAATATTGCCTTTATTGATTTTCCTTTTATCAATCTTCGAACTATTGCCCAGAATGTATCAAACAATGGCAATCCTAAAACAATCAATGGTAGTACAATTACTGCTGCTGTATATGTTTTTGCTACTCCTAATATTGATATTATAGATAGTGAAAATCCTAAAAAATTTGATCCTGTATCTCCTATAAATGTTTTTGCTGGTGAATAGTTAAATGGCAAAAATCCTACTAATGCTCCTGCTAAAGCAGTTATTAATAATATTGAAATCATACTTGAACCATTTAATACAAATATAATTAATAATGAGACTGCAGATATTACTGATATACCTGAAGATAACCCATCTAATCCATCTATTAAATTTATTGCATTTGTTACTCCCACAATCCATATTATAGTTATTATTACAGAAAAAGCCTCTTGCATTTCGATTGTATTTATAAATGGCAATGTTATATCATTAATTCTAATTCCAAATCCCACAACTACAATAGCTGCTAAAACTTGCCCTATTAATTTTGTTATTGGTTTTATTGTCTTTATATCATCTACTACACAAATAGTTGATATCACTATCATTCCTAATAACATTCCTAATAACTTTTTTCCATATTGTTCTATTCCGAAATAAATTAATGGAATTTTCTATGCTCATTACTATTAATAAATATACAACTGAAACTAAAAAACCTAATATTACCGCTGGTCCTCCAAATTTAGGCATAGCTTTTTTATGCATTCTTCTTTGATCTTTTGGAATATCTACTGCACCTACTTTATGTGCTATCTTTATAGTATATGGTGTTGCCATAAATGTCACAATAAATGCAAGTAAAAATGCAATTGCAATATCTCCCCACATAATAATTCCTCCAAAATCTATTTCATATTTTCATTTTCTATTTCTTTAATAATATTTATTCTTTCAGTATGTCTTCCGCCTTCAAACTCGGTTGCTATCCACATTCTAAGTATACATATAGCATCATTAACGCTTAAATCATCTGCTCCTAATGCTAATATATTGCTATCGTTGTGTAATCTTGCAAATTTTGCTGATTTCTCATCATGGCAAGGTGTACATCTTATTCCTTTAAATTTATTAGCTACTATGCTCATTCCTAAACCTGAACGACAAATTAAGATTCCTTTTTCTGCCTTTCCTTTTTGAACAGAAACAGCCACCTCTTTAGCTATATTAGGATAATCTACTCTTTCCTCACTCATACATCCATAATCTATATATTTTATTTCTTTTTCATCTAAGTATTTTTTTATCTCCTCTTTTAATTTATATCCTCCATGGTCACTACCAATTGCTATCATTAACTTTTCCTCCTTTATATCTTTAGGGCAAATAAGTAAATTTTTTTATGCTCCAAATCTTGTGCTATTTCCTATAATGAAAAATAAATTCTTGCACAATTTTTTTGTTTTTTTTACATCTCCTACAATGCAAAAAAACTTATATTAACCTTCTATCATATAAAAATATATCATAAGTTTTTTAATAATACAATAAGAAATTGGAAAATTTACTTGCATTTCACAAAAAAATGTGTTAGAATATCACATGTTATAATGAATAATTGACTAAAAGGAGGTGCTTATAAATGCCAAATATTAAATCAGCTAAAAAGAGAGTTAAAGTAATTGAGAAAAAAACTTTAAGAAATAATATGATAAAATCTGGATATAAATCAGCTGTTAGAAAATTTGAAGAAGCTATTGAAGCTGGAAATTTAGATGAAGCTAAAGTTCTATTTTCTGAAGCAACTAAAAAAATAGATCAAGCTTGTACAAAAGGTGTTATTGTAAAGAACACTGCTGCAAGAAAAAAATCTAATTTATCAAAAAAATTAAATGCAGCTATGGCTTAGGCTAAATAAAGATTATGCATAGTTTTTATTTAAAACAACTTTTTTAATCATAAAAAAGTTGTTTTTTATTTTTTGCTTTATTATATAATTTTCAAAATCAAACTTTTATAAAACAATAACAAATTTATTTTACAGGAGATAAAACAATGGAATTGGATAAAGCTATTTCTAGTAGAAAAACAATAAGAAAATTTCAAAATAGAAACATACCAGATAATTATTTATATGAAATCATACAAAGTGCTATGCTAGCACCATCTGCAAAAAACAGGCAACCTTGGAGATTTTATATCTTAGATGATAAGCAAAAAGAAGATATTACCAATATGATGTATCAATGGAATAAAGAATATAAAGATATGCATACAAGTATTAAAGGATCTGCTAATCAGATGAAAACAGCAAATAAAGCAATCATGATATTTACTCCCAATTACCATAGTAAAAATAAGAAGACATATTATAAAAAACCAGATTATTTATCACTAGGTGCTGCTATTGAAAATATGAACTTAAAATGCTTTGACTTAGGATTGGGCTGTACTTGGCTTTGCGATACTTTATATATTGAAGATGAAATTAATAAGTATTTAAAATTAGATGATTTAGAGCAAGTATCTACTTTAATTATCGGATATCCTGAAGAAATTCCTGATAGAAGAGAACGTTTTTCAATGAATAAACTGTTATTAAATAATATTTCTAAAGATGATATCAATAACAATGAATAATTATATAAACCCAAAACCACCTAAAGCAATTTAGCTAGGTGGTTTTTAGGTTTTTTGGATTTAGGTTCATAAATCAAATTCATCTATAAGTTTCTTTTCTTCTTCGGCTAGCCTCTGCCAGATATCCTTATCTATTTTCTGGCTTTCCTTTTCTTTCTCATAGTCGTCTCTGCACTCACAAGATACCATTGAGATTTTTTCAACAAGTTTTTGTTTTTCTTCTACACTTTTAGCATTGACAAACTTGCTATAAAAATCCATCAATTGATTGTGGCATTTTTCACAAGATTTAGGATGTATAATGGCTTTCTTTCCATGAAACTCATTATATCTGTTTCCCCACCAAGAAATATATATCCTATCTAATACATTTCTTGGTATTTTTTCTAATACCTCTATAAATTCCCAATGAGAAATTGCTGAGTATCTGCCCTGATTATACAGATGTTTTACCAACGTATAATCCTTAATATTCAGTGGAAACAATACGATTGCTGTGTTCTCTGGGCACCCTCTCAATATATGTTTGACTGTATCAAGTGTATCTTGTACTTGCTCTTTTATTGTCAAGAGTGGTGCACCAACCATAACATTTAGGCTGGTTTCAATACCCAGATTATTGCAATTTAGCACAACCTGATATAACTTTCCTACATCTATATCCTTATTATAAATGCTCAGAGTCGCATCATTCGCACTTTCCAGTCCAAACTCGAAGGCTACTACATGTCCGCTCAAAATTTCGAGAATTTTCTTCACCTTCTCATAAGTAACAGTTTTGTAATGTGTCTCTATCTGGACCCGATATACATTCGTGCGTGCCACAATTCCCATTATTTGATACTGGAGATCTTCCGAAAATTCTCTATCATCCAAAAAGCTGCCTGAAGATTCCAGGATAAGCGTTTCTACGTTTCTAGGTAAAAACTTACAAATATGTTCCACCCTTTTCAAAATTTTCTCTCTCCGCACCGGGTGATTAAACCCGTAGTTGCAGAAGATACAGGCATTGTGACATCCCCCGCTTGGTACATACAATTGATAAGATGTACCTCCTGTGGGAATTAATGCCGCATTAACTTCCTGTCCAGCCTTGAAGTCGTCTTTGTTTCTCATTCTCCACACAGATTTTGTCAATATATTATTCATTTCTATCTCCTTTCATCATGAACCTATTTCCTTCAAAGTGGCATAATAACCATATTTGTATAATATCATTAAATCAAAAATAAAAATCAACTATTTTGATATACAAATAGTTGATTTCATATAACGGCTATATATATTTTTGTCTTCTTGTCATCAATATATTCTTCTATGTCTGGTACATCATCCAAATTATATCCTGAATAAGGGATAAAGTTTTCATATAAATCATGTGTGAATTTCCCGATTTGTTTTCCTTCAATCGTATCTATTTCAAATACTAGGAACTTTTTATTTTTTATACTATATTTTTTACTTCCTTCAAATTTTTTTGTACTTGCTATATAATATGTAACATCACTATTCTCATTATAATCATATACATTATATTCTACCAGACCATAAGCATTACCTTCAAGAATATCTCCTTTTTCTTTATATACATCTTTCCAAAATTTTGATGCCATTTCTGATATTTGATTCATCTTTACATGATTATGAATTGTATAAAATTCATAACTAATATTTTCTACTTTTTCAAAAGTTAATTCTTTTTGTTCTTCACTGATATCTTCAAATTTTAGTATTGGAAAATATTTTATATTATTCATATTTTTATGAATATCTTTTGGCAAAAATCCCATCATCTTTTTAAAAGCTCTAGAAAAAGATGTCCCTGAATCATACTGATACTTAATTGCTACATCTAATACTTTAGTATTTTTTTCTAATAAATCAATTGCTGCCATGCTTAATCTTCTTTTTCTTATATATTCAGCTAATGTTATATTTGTAACAAAATAAAATATTCTATGTAGTGTATATTCATTTACTAATAATATCTTTGCTAATTCTTTATATTCAATTTTCTCTGTTAGATTTTTCTCTATATATTTAACAAGTTCTTTTAGTCTATTATTATTTTCTATATACATTTTTTCTCCTAAATTCTTTTTGCATTTTTTGTTTTTTCTATTATACCATTATTTTTTCTATTCTTCAATTTTATTAGAATTAATGGCTAAAACTTCCATTGTTTTTAATCTTACTTTATGTTACTATTTATATAGTAATTTATTAATATATTAGGAAAGTCAAAGATAAAAATTAAAATTGTTTTATATTTTAAGGCTCTCCTATTTGTTCTTAGGAGGTATATAATGATTAAATTTTTTATTAATAGTTACAAAAAATTAGATAAAAAAATATTACATATATTAAACAATGGGCTTGCTTTCTCATTTTTCATTTGCATTATATCTTCTATGATTCTTCTTACATACATGTTATTTTTTACATACCCAATTGTTTATTATATAGGTTTATTAGGATTTATTTTAGGACTAAATTCTGCTTCTAGCTTTATTATTTCTGCTACAATTATTGATAATGTAAAAAAAGAATATTTTTAAAAATTAAGATGAAAAAAATTTCTTAGAGTAATTAACTCTAAGAAATTTTTTCGTCCATTATATGAATTTTAGTTTAATTTTCTATTTTATCTCTTCTACATATATTTCATCATTTACTGCTACTACTGTATATTTATTAATATTTTCTAATTCTTTTATTTCTTCAAATTCTCCATATTCTTCTATTTGCTTTCTTGCCTCTTCTTGCTTTTCCTTTAATTTTCCTGCCTCTTCCTTTTTTAAGTATTTAAATTCTATCATTACTCCTTTATATCCTTTATTTCTTTCCTTTGGTATTAATAATATGTCTGGATATTTTCTTTGTACTTCCATTTCTGATTTTAATCTAAATATTTTTAAGTTCATTGCTATACAGAAAAATATTAACTTCACATATTTTTCGTCAAATCTTTGATAATCTCTATTTGATAAATTTTTTAAATATTTTCCTAGCATTTCTACTATCTTGTCTATCTTTCCCTCTAATGCTATTTCTCTTGCTATTTCTGTATAATTTTCACTTATATCTATATTTATATTTCGTTTTAAAATCTCTAAAAAATATTCTGAATATATTTCTTTCATTACTTTATTTGGTATATTTAATTTTGGATAACCTACTTCTTCATCTTCTATTGTCAGATATCCTAAATAATATAACATTGAAACTAAATCTGTTTCTGTAAATTCCATCGCTGGATTAAATTTCTGTCTTATCTCACTTACTATTCCTTCTCCTGATACTGTTTTTTCTATTACTTTTTCTTTTTCTTTTCCTTGGCATAAATCTAGCATTTTTCCTAATTTTGTATAATCACTTGCTATATTCATATCTATTAGTTCGGTTG
The DNA here is from genome assembly GCA_944393395.1 of uncultured Clostridia bacterium. GTDB lineage: Bacteria > Bacillota > Clostridia > TANB77 > CAG-508 > CAG-269. The sequence goes on along the minus strand of CALYAB010000004.1, from coordinate 8,272 downwards.
GAATTCTATTAAACCTTATATATCTATTTAAAAAATATAAACACATATTTGAATTATATATTTTTTCTTTTCCATATAATGAAAATCTATATCCATCATAATTTTCTCTCATTATTGGCAATATTTCTTTTTGTTTTTCTTCTTCTATATCTTGTTCTTTCATTAATTTTCTTAATTCTTCCTCTGTAAATCCCATCATTTCATTAAAGCTTTCGTCTTGTGTTATGTCTGTACTTATATTAAATCCTGATGTTAAACTATCTAATGTTATTGGTGCTACTCCTGTTATAAATATTCTATCTATTACACTTTCTGTTCCTTTTTTTAGTATTTCATACCATTTTCTTACTTTTCCATTTTTTGATACTAAATTTTTAAATTGATTTGTATTAAATCCTAATAATTCATTTGCAAAATGGTCATATTCATCTATTATTACATATATTTTTTCTTCTCCACGTTGTACTTTAAATGCCTCTATTAAACTATTTAATAATCCTTCTGATGTCAGTTCTGGATTTACAAAAAAATCTAATTTATACTTTTGTATAAATCCATTTATTGATATCATCACTTCTTCTTTAAATCCTTTTATCGTTGTTTCTTCATTCGTTGTATCAATTCCTGAAAAGTTAAATTTTAATATATGATAACTATTTTTGAGCTTAGTTGGATTTTTTCCTATATATGTTTGTCCATACAAGCTTTCAAATTTATCTGCTTTTTTTAAGTCATAATAATTTTCTAATGTACTTGTAAATAACGTCTTTCCAAACTTTCTTGGACGTAAAAACAAAATTCTTTTTTCAGCTAAATTTTCTAATTTTTCTATATACATTGTTTTATCTACATAATAATAATTATCTTCTATTAATTCTTCATAATTGCTTATCCCATATGGTAATTTTTTCACTTTAACCACATCCATTCTTAAAATTTCTCTTTGCTCTATATTATAATTTTATTGCTCATTTTATACATTTATATTTTACTATATCAATTAAGAAATATCAAGAATTCTTTTATTCAAAAGTTGGGTATCCATTTTCTCCTAATTTCCAGCTTTTCCAATCTCCTTTATTGTTTTTTTCCCTATATTCATTTAAATAATTTTTTAGTTCTTCATTAGTCATATTTTCTAATTTTGTTATACCATATCCACTATCGTCTTCATTTCCAACTGCTACACTACATGTATTACTTAGATAATAAGAATTGTTAATTTTTAAATTTTCTTTAGACACATCATATCTATATCCACAAATTGCTCCTGAAGAATATGTTGATGTATTTAATTTTTCTTCAATAACTTTTCCCATATTATATGAACTGTTTATATCTACTGTTCCAATAACTGCTACCGCTCCTACTATTCCGCCTCTGCCTCGAAAACCATTTTTCGAAATTTCTCCACAGTTATACACATTCTCCAAATTCACACTTGATACACAATATCCAACAATTCCTCCAACTTGCTGACCACTAGAACTTATTTCTCCAGCATTAAAAGAATTATAAATATTTGTTGTTCCTTCCATTCTCCCAGCAATTTCTCCTGTACTCTCACTACTGTTTTCAATTTTACCTAAATTACTGCAGTTAATTATTTCCACAGTGCTATACGCTCTCCCTACTATTCCTCCTGCTCCATATCCATTTGAATCTATATTTACATTACTACTACAATTTTTAAAACTGCTAGTTCCCCAACAAAATGCTACCACTCCTGCAGCTGGACTATTGGTATAATTATTATTCTCGTTGTATACTGTAAATTCTCCTTGAATTGATAAATTTTGTATAGTTGTACTTTGTACTACTGAAAATAGTCCTAAATTTCCACTTGTCAAATTTTCATATATATTACTTATTTCTTTATAATTCCCATTAAAAATTCCACTAAATCTACTACTATCACTTCCTATTGCTCTAAATCCAGTCCCTGTTGTCATTTCATTCATTAAAGTATTTCCATCTTCTGCATTTCCATTTATATCTCCGAAATCTGTTCTTTCACTATCTGCATATGATAATTTTGATTTAAAATTCAAATCTCTTTTTAGCACTATATATTTACCACTAAAATTATTTGCTTCTTTTTTTGTTATTGTAACAGGTTTTCCATTTTCTAATCTAATCCCCTCTCCATTTGACATATTGGAAAAGGCAACTAAATCCTCTATACACCCTATCTCATAAGGATGTTCTTCACTTCCATCTAATGTTTCTCCATTTTCTCCTATAGTTATGTCTCCAGGATTTTCATCTTTGTAATAATCCTTTACTTCTCCTACATTCCCATCTTTGTCTACTATATAATATCTATTGCTCTCTATGAATAATACTTCAAACTCTTCCCCTGTATCTACTGCTTCAGTTTTTCCTTCTCCTGTTTCCTGATTTAATGCATTTTGTAATTCTTTTTCTTCTATGTTTCCATATTTATTCTTTCCCATCGCTTCCACTGTTGCTTTTTCTACAATTTCTTTTTCATTTGCTATTTCTGTCTGCTCTTTTGATTGTCCCGCATTTTTTATTATTCCATTTTCTCCTGTTATTGCTCCTATTGTTATTCCTGCTAAAATTAGTAATATAATAATTGTTATAACCAATACTAATAATGTAATTCCTTTGTCTTCTTTCATTTCTTTTGTTACCACTTTTTTCCTCCTTATCTTCTCTTGAAGTTAACTACTCTAAGAATTTATAATTCTTCAAAAGTATTGATATATAAGCATTTTTTGATTATTTCTTTCTTACAACTTATCTCAATTTTTGATTTAATTTTAGCTATAAAACTTCTCTATTTTTTGTTGACTTTATGCTCTTTTATTGCTATTATTAAAATGAAAAAAATTTTCTTAGAGTAGTTAACTCTAAGAAAATTTTTTTAAATAACTAACTAAACAGGTTCCTGTTTAGTCTATTACTCGAAGATATATGTAGTAACTATTCAGTGATAAAAAAGTTTGTAAGGGCGAGTTATTATATATTTATTTTTTTGTATATTTCTTGACAAAATTGCATAAACTGTGTAAAATATTATGTGATAATTTAGAATAATTTTTTGCGTTTGTACAATGAAAGCATTTAGAAGTTACTTTTAGAGAATAAGGGTCATAGGCTGTGAGCCCTTTAAGGTCAACCTAAACTTTGCGAAACACATTGGAGCAATTTTTAATAAAGTGGAAAATCAAATTTTTTTATATTTGATTTTCAAGCTGGGTGGCACCGCGGATTTAATTTCGTCCCTGCATTTTTGCATAGGGCGTTTTTTTGTTGAATAAGAAAAATCAAGTTTTTCCTATTCAACAAAAAACAGTGTGCCCTGATTAAATATAGGAGGTAGTAAAATATGAATGAGTACAGAACACACAACTGTAATGAAATTACTTTAGATGACGTTGGAAAAAAAGTTAGAATTAGTGGATGGGTTCAAACTATTAGAGATTTAGGCGGTTTAGTTTTCCTAGATATTAGAGATATGTATGGAATAACACAAGTAGTAACATCTGGGGAAGCCAAAGATGTTGATTTTGCTTCACATATTCCTATCGAATCTACTGTTACAATATTTGGTACAGTAAAAAAACGTGATGAGGAAACAATTAACCCTAAATTAAAAACAGGTTTGGTTGAAATCCGTATTGAAGATATTAAAATTTTAGGTAAAAGAACTCAAAATCTTCCTTTTGAAGTTAATTCAAACCAAGAAATTAGAGAAGATTTAAGATTACAATATAGATTTCTTGACTTAAGAAATGATAGATTAAAAAATAATTTAATTTTAAGAGCTAATGTTATTCAATTTTTAAGAAATCAAATGATTGAGCAAGGATTTTTAGAAGTACAAACTCCAATTCTTACTAGTTCTTCTCCTGAAGGTGCTAGAGATTATTTGGTTCCTAGTAGATTACATCCTGGAAAATTTTATGCTTTACCACAAGCTCCTCAACAGTTTAAACAATTATTAATGGTTTCTGGGATTGATAAATATTTCCAAATTGCTCCTTGTTTTAGAGATGAAGACGCAAGAGCAGATAGAGCCCCTGGAGAGTTTTATCAATTAGATATGGAAATGAGTTTTGCAACACAAGAAGATGTTTTTAATAGTATAGAGCCAGTAATCTATAATACTTTTAAAAAATTCTCAGATAAAAAAATCGAAGGATATCCTTTTCCAAGAATTCCTTATAAAGAAGCAATGTTAAAATATGGAACTGATAAACCTGATTTAAGAAATCCTTTGGAAATTGTAGATGTTACAGATGTGTTTGAACATGTAGATTTACGTGCATTCCAAGGTAAAATCGTTAGAATTATTGCTACACATGATGTTGCAGATCAACCAAGAAGCTTTTTTGAAGGAATGACTAATTATGCAATTAAAGAACTAAAAGCCAAAGGGTTAGCATGGCTTAGAATTTTAGATGATGGAAGTTTCCAAGGTCCAATTGCTAAATTTATTCCAGATGATGCAAGAATAGAAATGTGTAAAAGAACAAATTCAAAACCTGGTGATTGTTTATTCTTTATTGCCGAAGTTCCTGGTGTTGTTGAAACATTAGCCGGACAAGTAAGAGATGAACTTGGTAAAAGACTTGATTTAATTGATAAAAATGTATTTAAGTTTTGTTGGATTGTTGATTTTCCAATGTTTGAACTTGATGAACATGGAAAAATCCAATTTAGCCATAATCCATTTTCAATGCCACAAGGTGGTCTTGAAGCTTTAGAAAATGAAAATCCTTTAGATATATTAGCATATCAATATGATATTGTATGTAATGGAGTTGAACTTTCTTCTGGAGCTGTTAGAAATCATGATATTGATATTATGATTAAAGCCTTTACTATGGCAGGATATACAGAAGAAGAAGTAAAAAATAAATTTGGTGCTTTATATAGAGCTTTCCAATACGGTGCTCCACCTCACGCTGGTATTGCACCTGGACTTGATAGAATGATTATGCTTCTATCTGATTCTGATACTATTAGAGAAGTTATAGCTTTCCCTCTAAATAGTAGAGCCCAAGATTTAATGATGGAAGCCCCTAGTGCTGTAAAACGTGAACAATTAAGAGATGTTCATATTATGATTGATAAAAAATAAGAATAATAATATTACTTTTGTTAAATAGGAAAATTAGAATTCCTATTTAACAAAGATGGTATCCTGAAATAGAAGACCGAGAAACAAAGAGGGTGTTCTAAAACAGGAACCCAAGACAAGACAAATCTCGCTTCGCGAGAACTTTTCTCTACTTTTCTAATTCAACTATATATATTTAAGTTCTCAAAGAAGCGTAAAGATTTGTCGACGCGAAAAATTGCTAAACAATTTTTCTGTGCAACGTTGTTTTTTGTTGAATAGGAAAAATCAAGTTTTTCCTATTCAACAAAAAATCCAACTCTTATCGAGTTGGATTTTTCTGTTTTCATATATTTATATAATATTTATCAAATTAATTAATTTTTGTTTACTAAATCTTTTAATGCTTTACCAGCTTTAAATACTGGAGCTTTTGATGCAGGTATTTTGATTTCTTCTTTAGTTTGTGGGTTTCTACCTTTTCTAGCTGCTCTTTTTCTTACTTCAAAAGATCCAAATCCAACTAATTGAACTTTATCTCCTTCTTTTAAAGCATTTGTTACAACTTCTACGAATGCATTTACTGCTTCTTCAGCTGCTTTTTTTGTGTCTCCTGTTTTTGCAGCTACTGCTGCGATTAATTCAGCTTTGTTCATTTAAATTACCTCCTATAAGTATAATGTTTATGTACTTTATTGTCACATAGTGCAATAAATGTACTACAATATTATAATTCGTCAAAAATATATAAAATCCTTCTTTTTTTCTAAAAAATTAATATATTTTTAACTTCTCTAGTACCATACAAATTTTATTTCCAGCTGGTAACATTTTTATTTCTTGTTTAGTAAATATCTTCAAAGCTACTATTGCCAATGCATAAATAACAATCGCTGATACTATTGCTATTATTGTAGCCAATTTTTCTGCAATTATTCCTAAAATTGATGAATATATAAAATATGAACAAACGCCCATAATTATTGTTGCTAATATTGGTTTTACTAGAAATCTTCTAACGCCTAATTTTATTTTTATTGTTCTTTTCAATGCTATGATTGAAATCGCAAACGCCACTAAATGGCAAGCCACTGATGCAATTGCTGCTCCATTTACTCCTATTGAAGGTATAGGAACTAAAATTAAGTTTAAAATCAATTTTACTATAACACCGACATCCTAGTGCAATAGCTGGAATTGCTAATTTTCCATATCCCTGTAATATAGAATTTATTGTTTGATCTAATATTGTAAAAATTATAGTAAGTGAGCTTATTTGCAATACTAATTCTCCTGAGCTTGCATTAGGATATAATAAATTTAAAATTGGTCCTGCAAAAATATACATTCCTACTGTACATGGAAGCCCTATTAGCATTGACATTAATAAAGTAAAAGTCGATTTTTGTTTTATTGCTTTAGTATCTTTTATTGCTTTAGCTGCTGATATTGCAGGAACTAATGCTGTAGCAAAAGCTACATTAAATGATAATGGTAAACTTGTTAATGTATCTACCTTTCCTCCTAAAATCCCATATTGCGAAACTGCCATTTCTTCATTCATAAATTGTTTTAAACTTCTTACAACTGTAAATGAATCTATATTTTTATTTAATGATGACATGATTGCTGTTAATGCAATTGGTATAGAAACTAATAAAATCTTTTTTACAATATTTCTAACTCTTTCATATTTATAATTTACTGTTTCCCTTATTTCAGTAGCAATTTCTTTTCTTCTTGTTTTATAAAATAAATATAAATATCCAAAGCCAACAAATGTAGCAAGTGTAGTTGCTAGTGTCGCTCCTCCTGCCATCCATACTGTTGACGTTTTTGAAATGATTGCTACTATTTCTACTAATATAATAGTTAAAGTCGTTTTAAATATTTGCTCTAAAGTTTGAGACCTTGCTGTAACTTTTAAATTCTGTCTCCCATTAAAATATCCTCTCATTACAGATGCAATTGCTACAAAAAATACTGCTGGTGATAATGCAACCATTGTCATTTCTGCATCAGGAATTTGTAACCACTTATTAGCTATCACCCCTGCTCCAAAAAACAACATTAAACTACCTACTAATCCTATTACTGCAAAAGTTGCAAATGCAATTTTAAAAATTCTATAAGCTCCTTTATGATCACCTACTGCTACTCTTTCTGAAACTAATTTTGATATTGCATTTGGCACACCTGTAGAAGAAATTGTTAATAAAACTGCATAAATTTGATAACTAGCTGAAACAATACCATTTCCTTGGTCCCCAAATCCTTCTCTATTAGTCAAATATAAATTATATATAAGTCCAAGTATTTTTATTAGCAATTGCGAAAATATTAATGTTAGGACTCCTTGCATAAAAGTTTCTTTTTTTCTATTAGAAGCTTTATTCTCTGCTGTTTTTGTCATCTAACCACTCCTATTTTTATTCTCTTCTTAATTAATTTTACTTAATTATTATAAATTTAATTACTAAATTATTCAATAGTTTTGAAAATTTTTACCAAAATTATTGACAAATCGGCATTTTTGTATTAAAATTATTTAGCAATTATATTGATAAATCTAATTTTATTTATATAAGTTATTATAAGATTTATCAATGTAAAAATTATTTTTTGAATATGATTTAAATATAAAATCTATCCCCGGTGGTTTTAAATTTAAATTTCATATAAATTATTATAATAGGAGGGTATTATCATTATGAATAATACAACATATAGTGCAAAAGCAAATGAAATTGAAAGCAAATGGTATATAATTGATGCAGCCAACAAACCATTAGGTAGAGTTGCTACAGAAGCTGCAAAATTATTAAGAGGAAAACATAAACCAACATTCACTCCTAATATCGATATGGGTGATCATGTTATTATACTTAATTGTAAAGATGTTATTTTAACAGGTAACAAATTAAATCAAAAAATTTATAGACATCACTCTGGATATATTGGAGGAATGAAAGAAGTTCCTGCAAAAATAATGCTTGAAAAAAATCCAGAAAAAGCTATGACATTAGCTGTAAAAGGAATGTTACCTCACAACTCTTTAGGTAGAAAAATGGCTAAAAAATTAAGAGTTTATGCAGGTAATGAACATGAAAACCAAGCACAAAAACCAGAAGTATGGGAGGTAAAATAATATGGCTAAAAAAGAAAATGTAGTTTTTTATG
>CALYAB010000003.1 GCA_944393395.1 uncultured Clostridia bacterium | reverse complement strand
AAATATAAAAATATAAAATTAACTAAACAATATAATAAGGCAAATTTTGTTACACATTCTGGAACATTTCATGTAGATGATGTAATTTCTACTATATTTTTAAGTAAAATTTTTAAAAAGATAAATTTAATTAGAATTCCAAGTATGGATAATAGAAATGCGAATAATAAGTTAGTTTTTGATATAGGATTAGGAGAATTTGACCATCATCAAAAAAATAGAAATGGAAAAAGAGAAAATGGCATTTACTATTCATCTATTGGATTGTTATGGAAAAAATATGGTAAAGAATATTTAAAAAAAATAAAGGCAAAAAATATGGACAAAGTTTATGAATATATGGATAGAGAATTAATTCAATACATAGATGCAACAGACAATATGCAAATGGAATATTTAAAAAGTAAAACATCACCTGATTTTGTTAAATTATGCAATCCTGAATGGAATGAAAATATAAAAGAAGAAGAAGGTTTTATTCGTGCTTTAAAGTTAGCAGATGAATTTTGGAATATATATATTAAACATGCTATTGCCGAGGTTGAAGCAATTGAAATAATTATAAAAAAAACGAATGAGACTAAGGAAAACTATGCTATCTTTGATAAAGAATTACCATACAGAAAAGCCATTAATTTATTAAAAAACAAAAATATCAAATATCTAATATTCAAGTCAAAGAGAAAATGTTATGATATTAGAATAATAGAAAAAAAAATGGAATTTAAGAAAGAAATTGTTATAAATGATATTAAGCAAGCAAGGAGATTGTCTAAAATTAGTGATTTATTGTATGTAGATGCTCGCGGAAAATTATGTTGTACAGAAACATTAGATTCAGCAATTAATTTAGTTAAATATAATGATAAAAAATAAATCGATTAATGAGGTAATAGAATATGGATTTCATAAATACAGATTTACAGAAAAATAATAATAAATTAGATATGAAAGTAGAGATGGATGCTAGTGTATTTCAAAGAATTTTGGATATGATTAGTAATAGTGATTTATATAAAAACAAATTTTTTACTTCAAGTTTTCAACACAATATATATCATATCCAAAGAGTTATGCTTTTTTCACAAATTATTGCCCAGAACGAAGGAATAAGTAAAAAAAATTTATCATTATTGCTTTTGGCAGCAGCATTACATGATTCAGGAAAGGTTAGAGATAGAAAAGATTTTGAACATGGGAAAAATAGTGCTGGAATTGCAAAAGAATATTTACAAAATAATATATCAAATGAAGATATAAAAATTATTCAAATAGTAATTGAATATCATACTGTTCAAGAAAAAGAAAAAGGAAAAATAAATGCGATAGAATTAGAAAGATTATGTCAAAAGTATAATGTTTCAATAATAAATTTAGAAAGAATAAAAATAATATCATCAATATTAAAAGATGCAGATGCTTTAGATAGGACAAGATTTAATAAAGAAAATGCATTAAATATAGATTCATTAAGAACAGATACGGAACAAAATAAATTTTTGATTGATTTTGCTAAAAGACTAAATCAAGAATTTGCACTTGTTATTTTAAATAGTAATTATAAATATAACAACTTAATAGATAATGATACTATAAAAACATTAAGTGCTGTAAGAAAAAATTTTTTTAAAAAAAATAATGGAGTTGTAAAAAAAGAAAGATTATTTCCTGTAAGGATAGTAAAAAGAATATTTAAAGATACCTTATTTGGAAGAACAAATTATGAAACTCAAGAACAAATTCAATATAGAATTTGTGGAAGTTTATATATTGGTGGAACAGGAGATATGTTTTTGTGCAAAGATAAATCAGGAATAGATTATATCTTTAAACCAGCATACAGAAAAAATACAGATATATATCAACCATATAGAGCAGAAGTGCAAGTTTTGGCATCCGAATTGCAAGAGTGTATTTCGCCACAAACAGCAGTCAAATGTGAGTATTGTGAGATTGATGAAAAAAAAGGAACTATACAACCAAAAATAGAACTAGATGAAATTAAAACTAAAGATATATCAGAGTATTTTTTTAATGTTGGTAAATTAGATGAAAAATTAATAAGACAGTTTATGAGAGAATATGTTGTTGACTTTTGTTTATGTAACTACGATGCAACATTTAGAAACTTTGTTGTAGATGTAAATGGGAATTTAAGAGGCGTAGATAAAGAACAGAGTTTTAAGTATATTAGAAATGATAGAGAAGAAGAACAACATATAGATTTTTTCATGGAAAAGAATCCTAATGAAAAATATGGAGTTAAGCCACCAATATATGGAAAAATTTTTAATGATATTATAGGAGGAAATATTAATATATCTGTTTTAGAAGAATTAAGAGATGCTATAACAGAGTTAAATGCTATATCAAATGAAGAATATATGAAAAAAATTGAGCCATATATTAATTCTCTAAATATAGGCTCAAAACAAGAAAGTTTAATATATAGTAATATCTTGTCAAGAAAGAAAAATATAAATAATGTTTTTGAAGTATTAAAAATTAAATTATATGAAAAGATAAAAAATAATCAAAATAATGAGTTAGAATTGTAATTTATAATATAATTTATAAGGGTTGGATACGGTGTGAGTGCAGAGACTATTTTTTCGATTGAATCTGACAAAGAATAATTTTTTATCCATACTACCCTCCACACTTGTCTTTGGCAAATGTGGAGGGGCCTTTTTTAAAAATTTATTTCTATTTCTTTTTCATATTAAATTTGTTTTTCTGGATTAATGAAAAGATAGGAAATATTAGAAAAAAAGATAAAAAAATTGCCTGCATTTACTTGACACATACAAAACAAGTTTGAAACTAGGAAAATCATAACATTATTTTATACTTCTTGAAAAAGGTAAAAAAATATTATATAATTTGCAAAAATGGAGAAAGGAGATATAGAGATAAAATCTATAAAATAGGAAAAATGGCAGTAATAATTGATGGAAAAAGTTTAGCAAAAAAAACAAGAGAAAATTTAAAAATAGAATGTGAAAAACTAAAGGACAAAGGAATAATACCAAAACTTGCAGTAATAATGGTAGGTGATGACCCAGCGTCAAAAGTATATGTTAGAAATAAAAGTAAAGCATGTGATGAAATAGGAGTCAAATATGAAGAATATATTCTAAAAGATAGTATAACTCAAAAAGAATTAATAGATTTAATACATAAATTAAATGAAGATAAAACAGTAAATGGAATTTTATTGCAAAGTCCTATACCAAACCATTTAGATATAGATGAGGCATTTAGAGAAATTTCATCAGAAAAAGATGTAGATGGATTTAATCCTGTAAACATAGGAAAATTATTATTAAATCAAGATACATTTGTATCTTGTACACCATATGGAATAATGAAAATGTTTGAGGAATATAACATAGATTTAGAGGGAAAAAATCTAGTAATAATAGGCAGAAGTAATATTGTAGGAAAACCACTTATGGCATGTTGTTTAAACAATCATGCGACAGTAACAGTTTGTCATTCTAGAACCAAAGGTTTAAAAGAAAAAACAAAAAATGCTGATATATTAATAGCAGCAATAGGAAAATCTAAATTTGTAACTGCAGATATGGTAAAAGAAGGAGCTGTAGTTATTGATGTCGGTATAAATAGAGGTGAAGATAAAAAATTAACTGGTGATGTGGATTTTGAAGAGGTTAAGAAAAAAGCTAGTTATATAACACCTGTTCCTGGGGGAGTAGGACCGATGACAATTGCAATGCTTATGAATAATGTTATTAAGGCTACAATAAATCAGAATAAATAATATGAAAGGGGCACTTTTTTAGGTGTCTTTTTTATTGAATAGGAAAAATCAAGTTTTTCCTATTGAATAAAAAAACAACATTACACAGAAAAATTGCATAGCAATTTTTACATTGTGTATAAGGGAGGAATAAATATAGAAAAGTTAGAAAATAATAGATATTGGATTTGGTTATCATTAATAAAAAATTTAGGGAGTATAAGGAAACAAAAATTATTGCAAATATACAAAAATCCTGAAAGAATATATAATTTGACTAAAGAAGAAATTTTAAAAGTAAAAGGTTTTAACGAAATATTAGCTACTAACTTATTAAATCAAAATATAAAAGAAAATTTAGATAAATATATACAAAAAATGAATAAAGAAAAAGTTAATATAATAACAATAGAAGATGAAGAGTATCCAAAAATTTTAAGAAATATATATGATTACCCTATATCTTTATACATAAAAGGAAATGAAAAAATATTAAATAATAGATCAGTTGGAATAATAGGTTGCAGAAATGCCACTCAATATGGAATAAAAATGGCACAATATTTTGCATATAATTTAGCAAAAAATGATGTAAATATAGTAAGTGGTTTAGCCAGAGGAATAGATAGTCATTCACATATAGGAGCAATAAAAGCAAAGGGAAAAACAATTGGTGTTATAGGAAGTGGATTGGATATTGTTTATCCTAGAGAAAATGAATATTTGTATAAAAAAATAATAGAAGAAAATGGGGCAATAATATCTGAGTATCCATTAGGAGTTGAACCAGCTAAGATGAATTTTCCAGCAAGAAACAGGATAATAAGTGGAATGTCTAAAGGGATTATAGTAATTGAGGCAAAAAAGAAAAGTGGAACTTTAATAACTGTAGATTTTGCATTAGAACAGGGAAGAGACGTATATGTTGTACCAGGTAATATTAACTCTATAAATTCTGTAGGTACAAATGATTTGATAAAACAAGGGGCAAAAATGGTTACAACATATAAGGATATAGATGATTATTAGTTGATATATTACTAATCACGGCCTCAAAAATTAAAAACATATATTTACTTATTATTTTTGTAATGATATAATACTAAAAAATATAGAAAGGTAAAAAATATGGAAAGAGTAAAATTAAAAGATAGAATATTACCTAAATATTCAAAAGGTGAAGAAATTTTTAATATGACATCACATATTGTAGGAGCAGTTTTAGGAATTGTAGCTACTGTTTTATGTATTGTATTTGCAGCTATTAGAGGAAATGCGTATGGGGTAGTAAGTGGAGCGATTTATGGAGTTACAATGATATTGTTATATACAATGTCTAGTATATATCATGGTTTAAGTCCAAAGAGATATTCCAAAAGAGTATTTCAAGTATTAGACCATTGCTCAATATTTTTATTAATAGCAGGTTCATATACACCATTTGCATTATGTACTTTAAGAGAATATAGCACTGCAACTGGATGGACAATTTTTGGCATAATATGGGCTATGGCAATTTTAGGGATAGTTTTAAATTCAATAGATATAAAAAAATATAAAAAATTTTCAATGATTTGTTATCTAGTGATGGGATGGTGTATTGTAGTAAAAATAAATCTTTTACCTTCATTACTAGGAGTTGCTGGATTTAGCTTATTATTAGCAGGAGGAATCGCATATTCCATAGGAGCTATATTATATGGTGTTGGAAAAAAACACAAATGGATGCATTCAGTATTTCATATGTTCATATTATTAGGTAGCATCTTACAATTTTTCTGTATATTATTATTTGTAATGTAAGAAAAAAAGAAGGTTTTAAAAACCTTCAAGCACTCACAAATCTAAATATATTTTAGCACAATTTGAATAAAAAATCAAATTAAATAAACTTAAAGAAAAAGAGAATAAATATGAAAAAAAGAGATAAAATAATATAAACAGAGAAATAATATATTTTAAAAAGAAAAAGTGACTTGTAAAAAAAATTTAGATATGTTAATATATAAATAATCAAATAAGAATTATTTGAATCCCTGCATAGTACGTAAGAGCATAATTTTTAGAACCAACAAATTTTAAGAGGGGCCGATCTCTCAAATATGGCGTGCAAGCTCACATTATATAGTGAGAAGCCCATAAGTATTTAGGTAGGCACCCACCTGTTTTTAGGAGCAGGTCCTTAAAAATTAGAAAGCTGACGGCTAAGGCGGGGCTTTTTTTTATTGAATAAAAGATGATGGAAGACAAGTTGATTTGACAGATTTCTTTGATGTTGACGATTTAAATAAGCTTTTAAATGTCAGCGTTGTAGAAGGATACTTTCCAGAAAGACGGTGGATACAGTCAAGGCTTTGGTGGGAAAAAGCAAGAGAAGCAGGAGCACGACATAGTTTCAGAGGAGGAGATGAAGAATTTTCATCTCTTTTTCAAGTTATATATGATATGTTCATATACAAAATATATAATTTAACAAAAATACTTGATAACCATAAAAATTCATGTTATATTATTAACATAATTATTTATAATTAAAATCAAAATTAAAATTTATTTTCTAAAGATTAAGTTTCAAAAATATTAAATTAAGTTTTAGCAAAAAATTTAAGTTCAAAAAATTTAATTAAACTTTATAATTGCAAAAAGCAAATCTCAAAAATTAAATATTATGAGTTAATTTCCCATGTCTAATGTAAAAAAGTGAATAAGCAAATGTATGTATATTATTATCTGATATTTTATTACATAGAAATTTATTAATTTCCAAACATAAAATAATATTAATTTATATAATCAAATATTTTTATATCATATTTTTAAATCTAAATTAGCAAAATTCAAATTTATTCTTTAGTTTTAATATATATTTAAATTTTCAAAAATATAAATTTTGTGAAAAAAATCTAGAAAACAGTTTGAATTTAAAGAATTTAATTATAAATAATTATAATCTAAAATAAAAAGGAGGAATTGTATGAATCAAGAAGAAAGTGAAAACGTAAAAAAGCGCAAAGGAAGAAAATTGTTATCCCCAAAATTAGATGTAATATTTCAAGCATTATTTGGAGAAGTAGGAAACGAAAGAATAACAAAAAAATTTTTAGAGGCAATATTAGACAGAAAATTAGAAGAAATAGATTTAAGTGGAAATATTGTGCTAAGAAGAGAAAAACTAGAAGATAAAATGGGAGTATTAGATGTTCTAGTAAAAATCAATAAAAATGAATACTGTAATGTAGAAATGCAATTAATAGAAAAAGACAAATTATTGGAAAGAATACTATATTATTGGGCAAGGATATACACAAGAAATTTAAAAACAGGAAATGATTATATGAATTTGAAAAAGACGATAGAAGTATTAATTGTAAATTTTGAAATAAAAGAATTAAAAGAGTTAGAATATCATAGTAAATGGAAAATAATAGAAGAAAAGGACCGAAAACTAATATTGACAGAGGACTTGGAGTTACATATAATAGAAATACCAAAGATATATAGAACAGAAGGGAAAGAAGAACTAGAAAAGTGGATATATTTTATAGAAAATCCTGAAAGTGAGAAGGTGGGGGAATATATGAAAGAGAATAAAGAAATGAAAGAAGCAAAAGAAAAATTAGAAGTAATGAGTGAAGATGAAAGAATGCAAATATTAGCGGAATTAAAAGAAAAAGCTATAAGAGATGAGAAAGCAACAGAAAGATATGGAATGAAAGTTGGAATGGAGAGGGGCTTAGCAAGAGGAAAAAAAGAAAAGACAAAAGAAATAGCAAAAAGAATGAAAGAAGAAAAAATGGATATAGAATTGATAAAAAAAATAACGAAGTTAACAGAAGAAGAAATTAAGAAATTATAAATATTAATAACTATATTCTAGAATATTAAAGCTATTAATTTATGTCGCTTTTGACTATTATATAAAATTAAAAAATTCTTTAAGTACAATACTTAAAGAATAAAAACTAAAAATATAATACCAATAAAACATAGTAATGTCAATAGATAGAGAAAATATAAAATAGAGAAAATTTAATATAGAAAATACAAAAAATAAAAAACAGAAAAAGTTTGTTTTTATAGTAAAATCAAGCTTTTTCTGTTTTTTTATATTTTCATAGAGTATTGTACTGAAAGAAAAAATCAAGTAATCCATATGTTACAGTTTACAGCTATTTATTAAATAACTTTCGATTAAATTAGACAAATTTTTAACTGTGAATTGTAACATCCATATTATTAAAACTTAAGAAAAAAGAAAGGAAAGAGATTATATATGAAAAATGTAAAAAAAATAAAAGCAAAAAGAAATTTGAAAATTCAAACACAAAAAGGAATAACATTATTAGTTCTAGTAGTTACAATAATAGTATTATTAATTTTAGCAGGAATAACAATAGGAGTATTAACAGGAGAAAATGGAATAATAAAAAATGCAAGGGAATCAAAAGAACAGACAGAAATAGCAAATGAAAAAGAAATATTAGAAAAAGCCACAGTAGAAGCAATGGGCAAAAACAAATATGGAAATATAGAAGAAAATGAATTGCAGAGTGCATTAAACCAAGAAACAGGAGAGGGAAAAACTGAGGCAGTAGATATAGGAGAAGAATTTGAAGTATTATTTAAAGAAAGTAATAGATATTATACAGTAGATAAAGATGGGAATGTAGGAGAAGTAAATGAATATTACAAAGATGAAAATCCAGGAGATATAACTATAGGAGAAAATGGAGAAAAACTAGATGGAAACACAGAAGAAACAGCATATCAAATATGGTGTATAGAAGATTTAGTTGCTTTTTCAAATATAGTGAATGGAGAAGGAGTTAGATTAGAAAATGGAAATCCTGTTACAATAACAGCAACAGAAAGAACTAGTTTTAGTGGTAAATATATAGTGTTAAAAAGAAATTTAAATTTTAAATCAAGATTATCATATGCAGATAGTGAGAGAACTGACTTCGGAGATATAAATGGAAATGCAAATGATGGGAATAGCTTAATGAATGAAATGACAACAGGCATGGGATTTAAACCAATAGGGCTCAATTATGACTTTAGAGGGAGTTTTGATGGACAAAACAAAGAGAATAAACAAATTTATAAAATAAGTAACCTATATATAAATTATGAAAATGATAGTGTATTAAGTAGTTTTGGATTTGGAAGAAACATTGGATTATTTGGAACAGGAACTAGCCAATATACTATTATTAAGAATTTAGAAATTTCAGGAGAAATAAAGGGATTTGGACATACAGGAAGTATAATAGGAAATAAAGCAAAAAGTATAGAAAATTGTATTAATAGAGCTAATATAACAGGATATAATATGAGTGGAGGAATAGCAGGATATGAAGTTTTAAGTATAAAAAATTGTAAAAATTATGGTGAAATTAATATAACAGGAATGGATTATGGTTATGGAGGAACTGGAGGAATAATAGGAAATTCAGGAACATCAGGGAATGTAACAAATTGTGAAAATTATGGAGAGATAGGGAAAAATAGTGTGAATAATAAAAGTGGGATTTCATACGGAGGAATTGTTGGAAGAATGGGAAATTCAAGCAAAATAGACAATTGTAAAAATGAAGGAAAAGTTATTATGAATTCAGAATATACATCAACATATATAGGAGGAATAGCAGGAGTATGTGGAGATCGGTATTATAATAAACTGTGAAAATATTGGTGAAGTAAAAGGAAATGGAATAATTGGAGGAATTGTTGGAACATTAGCAGGTTCAGCTTTGACAGAAGTATATAATATAGAGGTATCAAATTGTATAAATAGAGGTAAGATAGAAAATTTAAATACACGAACAGGGGGAATTGTAGGAGAAATAGGAACAATTTATAAAGAAATGACTATTGAATTTAAAAATTTATATAATATAACTAATTTAAAGACAGGAATTGTAGGTTATATAAATTATAATATATACAATTCTCCAACATATAAATTTTACTTTGAAAATGTGTATGATTGTAATGATGTTCATTTAACAAAAAATGATGTAGTAACATATGAAGGTGAAATATTCAAAAAAACCGAAGAGGAAATAAGAACACAAGATTTTATTGATAATACAATGAATAAATATATAAAAGAAAATAATTTAGAAAGTCAAGGATGGAGATTATGGAATTTAGGTGAAGAGGGATATCCAATAATAACTTAGAAAAAATATCATGTTAAAAAATTTTTATTTACAATAGTAATTTCAAATGTTAAAAAAATCATATAATTAAGTAATTAAGCCAAAAGTTATAGTATAATATAACCTTTGGCTATTTAATAAATATTAGTACATAGTAATTATAATAAAAAAACAATGGTTTTATATAAAAGAATGTGATATAATTACACCAACAAGAAAAGTGGAGGTGAGTTATATGACAATAAAGCAAGCAATGATAAAAGGAATAACAATATTAAAACTAGAAAAAATATCAACCCCAAAGCTAAAAGCGAGATTATTACTACAATATGTATTAAAAAAGCCAAGGCAATATTTAATAGTATATGATAATCAAAAACTCACAGAATTAGAAGAAAGAGAATATTTAAAATACATAAATTTATTAAAGCAAGGAGAACCAATAGAACATATAACACACCAAAAAGAATTTATGAAATTAAATTTTTATGTAGATGAAAATGTGTTAATACCAAGACAAGATACAGAAGTATTAGTAGAAGAAGTAATAAAAATAGCAAAAAGAATAAGAGCAAGAAAAATATTAGATTTATGCACAGGAAGTGGTGCAATAGCAGTATCTTTAGCAAAATATCTAGAAAATATTCAATTAACAGCATTAGACATAAGTGGGAAAGCGTTAGATATAGCTATATCTAATGCTAAAAATAATAAAGTACAAGATAAAATAACATTTGTAGAATCAAATTTATTTGAGGACTTAGGAAAAGAAAAATATGACATCATAGTTTCAAATCCTCCATATATAAAAAAAGAAGAACTTGAAAAACTAGACATAGAAGTAAAAAAAGAACCAAGAATAGCATTAGATGGAGGAAAAGATGGTTTATATTTTTATAGAAAAATAATAGATAGTGCATATGAGTATTTAAAATATGGGGGATATATTTGTTTAGAGATAGGATATGATCAAAAAGAAGAAGTAACAAAAATTATAGAAGATAAGAAACAATATATTAATATATATTGTAAAAAAGATTTATATGATAATGATAGAGTTATTGTTGCAAAATTGAACTAATAGGGACGTGCCAAAATGGACAAAAAATGTCCAAAAGGGACAGACCTAAGTATTTAATAGATTAATAAATAATAGGGCCTGTCCCTTTTGGACATTTTTTGTCCATTTTGGCACGTCCCTAAAAGGAGAAAAAAATATGTCTTTTTCATCAGATATAAAGCAAGAATTAAATAAGTCTAATAGTTTAGTAAATAAGGAAAATGTTAAATTTGAACTTATGGGATATTTAATATCTGCAAATACAAGTATTGTTAAAGGAAAAAATGTTAAATTTTCAACAGAAAGTGACTATAATATAAATAGATTTTCAAAACTATTATCAAATTTGGATATTAATCATGAAATAGATGTAAATGGTAAAAGTTTTAATATAGTTACAAAATCATTTGATATTAATAAACTTGTATTTTTACAAATAAAAGAAAATGAAATTTTGTTAAAAAAGGAAATAATAGAAATAGAAGAGGGGAAAAAATCAGAAGAAAAGAGTAGGGCTTTAATAAGAGGTGCGTTTTTGGGTGCAGGTTCTATAAACAATCCAGAAAATTCTTACCATTTAGAAATAGTTTTGTCAAATGAAAATAACTTAAATATATTGAAAAAAATATTAATGAATTTTGACATAAGATCAAAAGAATTAATCTCAAAAAGTAGATATGCTATTTATATAAAAGAAGGAGAAGAAATTTCGAAGTTGTTGGCATTGATTGGCGCGAGTAAAGCAGTAATGCAATTTGAAGATATACGAATAAAAAAAGAAATGAGAGGCAAAGTAAATAGATTAGTAAATTGTGAGACAGCTAATTTAAACAAAACAATTAATGCAGCCATAGAGCAAATTGAAGCAATAGAGAAATTACAAAAGGAAGGCAAATTTAATAAATTAGATGACAATTTAAAAGAAATAGCTTTATTAAGACTTGAGAATCCGGACATGCCATTAATAGAATTAGGAAAATTATTAAAAAAACCAGTAGGTAAGTCAGGTGTTAATTATAGATTAAAAAAAATAATGGAGATAGCAAATGGAAAGTAAAGAATTAGGAATATACATACATATACCATTTTGTAAGCAAAAATGTTATTATTGTGATTTTGTTTCTTTTTCAAATAAGCAAAATCTAATAGAACAATATATAGAAGCAGTAAAAAAGGAAATTAATAAATATTTTAAAGATGAAAACTTTTTAAAAAGTTATAATGTAACAACAATATATATAGGTGGAGGAACACCTTCATATATTGATAGCAAATATATTTTAGAAATTTTAAAATTATTAGAAAAGAACTTGATAGACAATAAAACAAAGTTTGATGATATTGAAATTACAATAGAAGTGAATCCAGGGACAGTTGATAAGGAAAAGTTAGAGCAATATAAAAAGGCCAAGATAAATAGATTAAGTATAGGATTGCAAAGTACAAACAATAATCTTTTGAAGGAAATAGGAAGAATTCATACTTTTGAACAATTTTTAGAAGCATATAACACAGCAAAAAAGGTCGGATTTGATAATATAAATGTAGATTTAATGATAGGTTTACCTAATCAAAATATAGAGGATATAAAAGAAAGTTTAGCTCAAATTATACAATTAAACCCAACACATATAAGTGTATATTCATTAATCATAGAAGAGGGGACAGCTATTGAAAAACTAATAAGAGAAAATAAATTAAAAGAAATGGATGAAGAGTTAGAAAGAAATATGTATTGGTATGTAAAAAATACATTGGAGTTAAATGGATATAAACATTATGAAATTTCTAATTTTGCTAAAAAGGGTAAAGAGTCAAAACATAATATGAATTGCTGGCTACAAAAAGAATATATTGGAATAGGAACAGCAACACATTCATACATGAAAAATGTAAGATATTCAAATTGTAATAATATAGAAAAATATATTAAAAATATGGAAGAGGAAGAAAATAAGAACATATACGAAATTGAAGAGATTCAAGAGTTGGAGGATAGAAAAAAGGAGTATATGCTTTTGGGATTAAGGAAAATTGATGGTGTTCAGGTTTCTAAGTTTAAGGAAAAATATATTGATAATCCGTTGTTTATTTATAGAAAAGAATTGAATTTGCTAGTAGAAGAAGGATTAATAAATATTGATGGAGATTTTATCAGACTTACAAATAAGGGAATTGATTTTGCAAATTTAGTTTGGGAGGAGTTTGTGTAAGAATTGAGATATTGACAAAGAAGATAGGGAATGATATAAATTATTTTAGATGTCATGTAATATTTAACCAATTAATTAATAGTTAAAGGAGGATTTCTTATGAAAAGTAAAAAGACAAAAATTCCACAGTTTTATGATGTTTTTGATGAAGAGATAGGAATAATACGGAGAAATTATGAATATCTATTAAAAGAAGCAAAGCAAATGGGATTTATAGAGATTGAAACATCTTCGATTGAACTTAGAGAAAGATATATAAATGCTACAGGTGTTCACTTCAGTAAAATATTTGAAGTACGAAGACCTAAACAAGGAAATCAGTTTGCCTTACAAGCAGATTTAGCTATGAGTATGAGTAGATTTGTTGCAGATTTACCTACAGTAGTACCAGCATTAAAACTAATACAATTAGGAAAAATGTATAGAGATCGTATAAGTACTCTTCCTGGTTATAGAAGAGAATTTAAACAGATACTATTAGGTGAATGGGGGGTAGAATCATTATATTCAGATGCTGAGATAATTTTTTTAGCATATAAGATGTTGAAAAATATCCCAAATTCAAAAATTTCATATATTGAAATTTCAAATGCAAATGTATTTAATTCTATTTCAGAAGGTTTGGCAGAAAGAATTAGATTTAATGGCATTGAAGTACTTGATAATGAAAAAATTTCAGAACAAGATAAAGAAATAATAAAAAAAGAATTTACTAAAGAACAAATATCTTTTTCAGAATTGGAATTATTAGAAAACAAACTTCATAATATGAAAGTGAGGGAAGAACTTCAAAAAGCCAAAGAAATAAAAATATTTCTTACAGATTTTTTTAAGGTTAGTGATGAAATATTTTTTTCATTGAAAAACCTTGAAGGAACAGGACATTATTCTGGATTACACTATCGAATATATCTTGATATAGCAGGTGATAATTATTTGATAGGAGATGGTGGAAGAATAGATACATTGTGCAACAAATTTAATTCAAGTAAAAATATTCCAGCAGTTTGTATGGGAATAGGAGTGCAGGTATTGGCACAGTTGATTTCAGATATTCCTAAGAAAAAAATAACAATACTTGTTGATAGCAAGCTCATAAAAGAAAAATGGAGTATTATAGATAGAATTAGAGAAGAACTAATTGATTATTCAATTTCAGTGATTCCCAAATCACCTTCTAATAAGAAAAAGTTTTTTAAAAGTGAGTTTTATCAGGATAACACATTTATTTTGCTTGAGGAAGATTCTTTTGAAGTTCGTTCAAATGACAAAGAAGTTAAAGAGTATATAGTTTATAAAATAAAAGATATTGTCTCTAAATCATGAGAAATTTGAAAAAATAGGCAAAAGTTTATATTTTAACTTTTGCCTAATTTAAAAAAGAATAGGAGAGATGCTTAATGATAAAACCCAAAACGACCTGGAGGGATACAAATCATTATATAAAACTGATTAAAGATCCATGGTATAAAGTAATAGTTGAGATAGATAATTTAATTAATTTATATACACCACAATTTTATCAAAAAAAATCAATTAAAACATTACACTTACCAGTAACAACGAGTGCAGTTAGTAGTCCAATGGGACTAGGAAGTGATTCTAAGCCAGTACAAATAGATTTGTTTGGAATAAAAACATATTTAGTAGATTCTATGCAGTTTATGCTAGAATATGGATGTAGATTATTTGAGAATGGAGCATATTATATAATGCCATCTTTTAGAGGAGAAGAGGCTGATAAAAGACATCTATGTCAGTTCTATCATAGTGAAGCGGAAATTCCTGGAAAACTAGAGGATGTTATGCAATTAGTTGAAGAATATATAAAATTTCTTTGTGAAAAAATATTAGAAAAATTAGCAGATGATGTTAAGAAAATAACAGGAGATCTTAGTCATATAGAAAAAATGATACAATCATGTGGAAATATTCCAAGGTTAGAATTTGATGAAGCTGCTAAATTATTAAATAATGATCCTAGATATATAGAATTAAAAGAAGAAGGGTATAGGAATATTACATGTGAGGGAGAAAAGAAAATATTAGAAATAATGAGTGGAGTAGTATGGATTACAAAATATGATTATATATCAGTACCTTTTTATCAAAAATTCAACAATAATAAAACAAAAGCATTAAATGCAGATTTATTATTTGGAATTGGAGAAGTTGTAGGTGCAGGAGAAAGACATGATAATATAAAAGATTTAGAAGAATCTTTGAAAATACATAATGTTAGTAAAGATGATTATGATTGGTATTGCAATATGAAGAAAGAATATCCAATGCAAACTTCTGGATTTGGAATGGGAATAGAAAGATTTATATTATGGATATTAAAACATGACGATATAAGAGATTGTCAAATATTATCAAGATTTAATGGTAAAAATATGATACCTTAGTTTAAGGAGGATAAAATGAAAGAAGTATTAAATTATTTTAAAAATAAAGCAAAAGATTACGACTTAGTTGAAGGGCAAACATATTGGGTGCTATCAGATAAATTATTGTGGGAGATTTTTAAGGAGACAGTATTGGATAAGTTGCCAGAGAATTTTAAGTTTTTAGATGCTGGTGGTGGAACAGGGAGATGGACACTAAAAATATTAGAAGAATTTCCAAAAGCACAGGGAATGATTATAGATATTTCGAGAGAAATGTTAAATGAAGCAAGAAGTAAAGTTAAAAAGAGAAATTATGAAAAAAGAGTAAAAATTATAGAACAAAATCTGGAACAAATAGATAATGTTAAAGATGATGAATTTGAAATAAGTTTTAATTTCCATAATGTATTAGGATTTGTAGAAAATCCTAATACAGTAATTAATGAGTTACATAGAGTTACAAAAAAAGGTGGATATGTTGTTTCTTTAGTTCCAAATTTATATCACAATATATTTTTTAATATATTTGTAGGGAATATGGAATTAGCTAATGAAACTATGAAGACAAAAAAAGGTAGATTTACCAGGGAAATGCCAAAAATGAATATGTTTACACCAGATAGCATAAAAGATATATATGAAAAAATAGGAATTAAAGTAGAATTATTATCTGGATTTCCAATAACGATTTATCCAGGAATGCAAGAGACACAAATAGATGGCAATAGTGAACATGTTCAAGATATATTATCGGATGAAAAAACATTTAATGAAATATATAATATAGAAAAAAGTCTGTTTAAAAATTCAGATACTGCATCAAGAGGAAATCAAATATATATTATAGGAAGAAATTAATATATAATAGTGGCATATAAAAATTAAATTTGAAAATAAATACTAAAGAAAGGAGGATATAATATATTAAAAATTTAACTTTAGTATATTATATAAGGTGATTTATGGAACTAATAAAGTATCCTAAAAAGTTAAGCGTCGGAGATAATATAGGTATAATTAGTCCTTCTGCGCCACTAGCAGCTTTAGTAGAACACAGATATAAAAATGGTGTAAAGAAGCTAGAAGAATTAGGATTTAATGTGGTTATAGGAGATCATGCATTAGATGTTACATCATATACTGCAGGTACAGCGCAAGCACGAGCGGAAGATATAATGAAATTTTTTAAAGATAAAGAAATAAAAGCAATTATTTCGTTTATAGGAGGATATCATTCAAATCAAATATTAAAATATTTAGATTTTAATGTAATAAGGAATAATCCTAAAATTATAATGGGATATTCTGATATGACAGTATTATTATTGGCAATATATAAAAAATGTGGTTTCCCTACATTTTATGGACCATCAGTGTTAAATCAATTTGCCGATCCTTTTTTACCAGACTATACACTGGAGTTTTTTAATAAAGCAGTGATGTTAGATAAACCAATAGGGAAAATATATCCATCAGAATTTTGGACTTGCGAATTTTTAGACTGGTTTGAAAAAAAAGATTTGGAAAGGGAAAGAAAATTTTTACAAAATAGTGGTTGGGAATGGCTAAAAGAAGGAAAAGCAGAGCGGTAAAATACTTGGGGGATGTTTGGAAACTTTGTTGCACTTGAAAGGAACAGAATATTGGCCAGATTTTAAAAATAACATATTATTTTTGGAAACCTGTGAAGGAACAGAAGATCCTATGAAGGGACAAAAATTAGAATTTATCGATGTATATTTGACGGATTTAGAATTAAGCAATATATTTAATGAAATATCAGGTATGATAATAGGAATTCCTTTTGGATATAATAAGGAAGAAACAGAACAATTTAAAAAAATTATTCTTGAAAAAACATCTGATTATAATTTCCCTATATTATTCAATGTTAATATAGGACATTGTGATCCAATTATTACAGTTCCTATAGGTACAAAGGTTATAATAGATTCGTTTACTAATAGTTTTAATTTTACGGAAAATGCTGTAAAGTAAAATAAATATAAAAATTATATCAATACATAAAGAGTATAAAGAAATTCATTTTCCAAAATATATTAACCAGGGCTATGATAATTACATCATAGCCCTGGTTTTTACTTGAGTTTTAATAACAACTCCTCATATGATACATACGATTTTTTTCCAGTTGCACGCTCTTCAAGTTCATAATTATTAGAATCAGGTTGAAAGTTTTTACCTAATATAATCATGTAAGGAATTCCCAAAAGTTTACAGTCTCTAATTTTTGAACCAAAGCTTAAATTTCTTCTGTCATCAAGAAGGACTTCGACATTTGCATTGCACAATTTGTCATAAGTTAAATAAGCATCTAATTTTTTATCAGGTTGATATATTATAGAAACCTGATAAGGAGCAATACTTTTAGGCCATATTAATCCTTCATTATCACAATTTCGCTCACAGATAGCAGCAAGTGTACGACTGATGCCAATACCGTAACACCCCATAAAATATGGTACAGGGTTATTATTCTTGTCCATAAATGTCCCATCCATAGCTGATGAATATCTCTGGCCTAACTGAAAAATATGACCAAGCTCAATACAACGCTTCTTAGAAAGTGTTGATAGTTCACTGATTCCATAGTTAGATTTTAAATATTCATTTGCATTCTGCAATTCAAGCACTTCTGTATTTAAGGCTAAGGTACCTGCATCGTTAACTAGGATAGTGTCTTCGCCGGCTTCTGAAAGAAACATAAATTCTTCAGAAAGTTTTCCACCCATGTCACCATTCACAGCAGCAACGGAGATAACATCTAAGCCTATTTTTGAAAAAATTGAAAAATAGGCGTTTTTCATCCTAGCATATTCTTCTTTCATGCTTTTGTCTGAATCATGAAAACTGTACGCATCCATCATGGTGAATTCTTTACTTCTTAATAGTCCGCCACGAACTCTTAATTCATTCCTGAACTTTGGCCCAATTTGATAAAGATTAACCGGAAGATTTTTATAAGACTTCAGATTTTCCTTTACAAATGTGAAAACTGCTTCTTCAGCAGTTGGTGCTAGACAAAATGTCCCATTTTGCATTTTGCAGACAAACATTTGCCCTGACTCTGCATAATTGTTCCAACGCCCAGATTCTTCCCAAATATGTTTAGGTTGAAGCGCAGGTAATGCAATTTCAACACAATCATACGAGTTAAGAGTATCTCTGATAATACTCTTTATTTTTGCTTGTGCTTTAACTAAAAAATTGTGTTGGCCATATATACCCGCACCATATCGTTGAAGTAATCCTGCTTGAAGTAAAATTTTAAAAGATAAACATTCATCAGTACTTAACCGATCTTTTGTTGTTGTAAGTGCAAGTCTAGACATTTTCATAGTATCAACCTCCTAATTGTGTGTTTACATGTGTATGATATGAATTATACTAAAATTTCAATAAAAAGTCAATTTTTATCGACGAATTCTTGCTTTGAAAAAAACTTGAAAAGTACTTGACAAATATATAATAAATATGATAAGATAGTTATCGTTACAAGAAGAAGTCAAACTTCTCACCTTATCTAAAAGAAGAAAAAGGTTAGAAATTAAATAATTTTAGTATAACAATACTAGTGTTATTTTGATTTGGCTTGTAACAAAAGTCAAATTTTTTTATATTATTGGAGGTGTTTTGTATAAAACAAGAATTACCAGTCAATGGACAAATAAGAGCTAAAGAAGTTCAATTAATAGGAGATAATGGAGAAAAAATAGGTGTTATTCCATTAAGAGAAGCTTTAGAAAAAGCAGAAGACAAAAAATTAGATTTAGTTTTAGTTGCTCCAAATGCAAATCCACCAGTTTGTAAAATAATGAACTATGGAAAATATAAATTTGAGCAAGCTAAAAAAGAAAAAGAAGCAAAGAAAAAACAAAAAAGTTTTGAACTAAAAGAAATAAGAGTTACACCAAATATTGAAGAACATGACTTTGGCTTTAAATCTAAAAACGCTAGAAAATTTATACAAGATGGAAATAAGGTGAAAATAACAGTTAGATTTAGAGGAAGAGAAGTAAACAATTCAAAAGCTGGTGAACAGGTGTTAAATAAATTTATTGAAGAAATGAGTGACATTGCTGTTGTAGAAAAAGCACCAAAGCTAGAAGGAAGAAATATGTTTACAATCTTAGCTAAAAAAACTGAAAAATAATAAATATGAAAGGAGAATACTATTATGCCAAAACTAAAAACAAACAGAGCTGCAAAGAAAAGATATTCTTTAACAGCAACAGGAAAAGTAAAAAGAACAAAATCAAATAGAAGACATTTATTAGCAAATAAGACAAAAAGACAAAAAAAATCAGGAAAGATACAAAATGGTTATGCTGATAAATCATGCGAAAAAACAATTAAGAAATTGATGCCTTATGGTGGGTAATAGAAAACAAGTAAAAAGGAAGGTGATATAAATGGCAAGAGTAAAAACAGCAAGAACTACAAGAGCAAGACATAAAAAAATATTAAAACAAGCAAAAGGATATTATGGAGCAAAACATTATAGATTTAGAAATGCTAATCAAGCAGTTATGAAATCATTAGCATATGCATATGTAGGAAGAAAAGATAAAAAAAGTAATTTTAGAAAATTATGGATAGCAAGAATTAATGCAGCAGCTAGAATGAATGGAACTACATATAGTAAATTAATAGCAGGTCTAAAGAAAGCTAATGTAACAATAAATAGAAAAATGTTAGCAGAAGTTGCTGTAACAGATCCAAAAGCATTTACAGAAATAGCTGAAATAGCAAAAAAAGCATAAAAATATAAAAACAAATCTATACTTTTTAAAAGTGAGATTTGTTTTTTTTAAGCCAAAAGTTACATTATAATATTTTAAGATTTTTCCATATATCAACTATAATTTTATATAATTTATTAATAATGATGTGGTTATTGCTTTTTCATTTTTGGTTTTGAAATAAGAGAAGCTAAATATCCAAAAAAGATAGCAGCTGCAATTCCACCAGCAGCAGCTTTTACACCACCAGTAAAAGCTCCAATAAATCCGATATTTTTTACTTCTTCGATAGCTCCTTTAGCTAAATTGTAACCAAATCCTGTTAATGGTACGGTAGCACCAGCACCAGCAAAGTCAACAAGATATTGATAGATACCTAATCCGCCTAAAATAGCACCTAGAGTTACAAATGTTACTAAAATTCTAGCAGGTGTTAATTTAGTTTTATCAATTAGTATTTGCCCAATAACACAGATTAGTCCACCAACAACAAAACATTTTAAAAGTGTAGACCACTCAAAAACAGAAACCCAATCAATATTATCCATAATATTTCATTCCTTTCACTAAATTCAAAATAGCTTAATAAAAAGCAAGATAACTTGAAAATAAAAAATATTAAATTTCAATACTTACTGCATGTGCAATACCAGGAATAGATTCTCCTTGTTGAGAACTTGTAGAATTCATTAAGGCACCAGTTGCAATCAATAACAGTTTTTTTATTTTTTTCTCTTTTAATTGTTTGAAGAAATATCCAGAAAAAACAGTACCACAGCATGCACAACCACTACCGCCACTATGAGTATCTTGATTTTCTTTGTCAAAAATTAAAACACCACAGTCATTATAATTAGTTTTTATGTTATATCCATTTGCTTTTAGCAAGTCAATTGCAATATCTTTTCCTATATATCCTAGGTCTCCGCTAATAATAGCATCATAATAATTAGGAGTTCTGCCTGTATCTGAAAAGTGTGTAATTAGAGTATCTGCAAAACTCGGAGCCATTGCAGCCCCCATATTATTTCCGTCCTTAATTCCCATATCTATGATTTTTCCAGGAGTGATATGTGTAATATATGGTCCAGTTCCATCCTTAGAAAGTATTGCACTACCAGAACCTGTAACAGTCCATTGACTTGTAGGTGGTCTTTGGTTTCCTAATTCTAAAGGAAATCTAAATTGTTTTTCTGCACTACAAAAGTGACTGGAAGTAGCACATATAACTTTGTTTGCAAAGCTTTCAGTACAAATAGCACCTAAGCTTAAAGATTCTACAAAAGTAGAACAAGCACCAAAGACACCAAAGAAAGGTATATTTAGTTCTCTTAATCCAAAGCTAGAAGAAATACACTGATTAAGTAAATCGCCAGCAAACATACAATCAATTTCACTTGCTGATATTCCAGCTTTTTGTATTACAGTATTTACAGTTTCTTTAATAATTTTGCTTTCAGCTTTTTCCCAAGTTTTTTCACCCCAAAATTCGTCCTCTAAGGTTTTGTCAAAATATTTGGCTAGTGGGCCTTCGGCTTCTTTAGGACCTACAATAGATGCACATTCTACAATAGATGGTGGAGTGTTGAATTTTATAGTTTGTTTTCCTACTTTTTCCAAAAAATCACTTCCTTTTGAATAATAGCCAAAGAGACATGGGGCCAGTACTCAAAATGTCTCAATATTTTAATAATTATTAAATATACTAAATAAGCCTTGAGACATTTTGAGTACTGGCCCCATGTCTCTTTGGTTTTTATATAATAGTTTTATTAAACTAAAGTTATATTTTGCGTGTTAAAAATTAAATAGATAATACCAACCAATATAGATGTTGATATACCAAAAACTAAAACAGGTCCAGCGACAGTAAACATTTTTCCGCCAACACCCATAACATACCCCTCAGATTTATACTCCATTGCAGGAGAAACTATTGAGTTAGCAAAACCTGTAATAGGGATTAGTGAACCAGCACCAGCAATTTTTCCAATTTTATTAAAAATATTTAATCCAGTAAGAAAAGCAGATAACCCAATTAATAAAATAGAAACAATTGTACCAGAAATTTGGGTATCAAATCCACGATCCTTACAAATATTAAGAATAATTTGACCAAGAGTACAAATTAATCCTCCAACCCAAAAAGCATTAAAACAATTCTTTAATATAGGAGAATTAGGTGATTTTTTATCAACATAATCTTGATAAGTTTTTTTTGTTTCTGTTGGATTTTCCATAACAAGAGTCCTTTCTAAAAAAATTAAATTATAACAAAATTAAGCATCTTTATTATCTTTTCTATTTAAATCAATTGAAAAAGAGATGTCTAAATCAACAAAATATTCAGAAATTTTATCTCCACTAATAGTTGCTCTTTGTTCTATGATTTTTATTCCAGAAAGATAATCAATAGTCTTAGATGCTTCTGCAACAGCTTTAACAATAGCATCTTTCCAAGAAACAGTAGAATTACCAGTAATAATTAAATGTTTTTTAATATCCATATATAAACCTCCATTTATTTGAACTATAAAATCATTTTTTCCAGAATATAAAAAAATATACAAAAAAGGTAGAAAAAATATAATTTAAATTATATAATAAGAAAAAAATAAAAGGATAAATGTGAATAAATATGGATAAAATAAGAGAAATTGCATTAAAAACATTATATAAAATTAACGAGCAAGAAGCATATTCAAATATAGTATTAAAAGAATTTTTGAAAGAAAAAAGAAATAAATTAGATGATAGAGATGTTGGTTTAATATCAGAAATAGTTTATGGTGTAACTACATGGAAATTAACTTTAGATGAAATAATAAAAAAATATTCAAAAATAAGATTAAAGAAAATTTCACCATGGATTTTAAATATACTAAGAATGGGGATTTATCAAATTGTATTTTTAGATAAAATACCTAAATCAGCAGCTGTTAATGAAAGTGTAAATTTAGCAAAAAGATATGGACACAAAAGTAGTTCTAATTTTGTAAATGCTATATTAAGAAAAGTAAATGACAATGATTATAAAGAATTGTTTAATATAAAAGATGATGTTGAAAGAATATCTAAAACTACATCTATGCCAATTTGGATAGTAGAACGTTTGCTAGAAGAAAATACTATAGAGCAAGTTGAAGAAATATGTAATGCTTCTAACATAAGACCAAAAGTAACAGTAAGAGTTAATAGATTAAAAATAAAAAAGGAAGTGTTAGAAAGATTATTAAAAGAAAGAAATATAGAATATACCCAAGGGACGATGGATGACTTTTTAATTTTAAATAAAGTAAAAAATATAGAAAATTTAGATTTATTTAAAAATGGATATTTTACAGTTCAAGATGAAGGTGCAGGAATAATTGCGTTAGTATTGGATGTAAAAGAAGAAGAAAAAATATTAGATGCATGTAGTAGCCCTGGAGGTAAAACTACATATATGGCTGAATTGATGAAAAATAATGGTGAGATACATGCATGGGATTTATATAAACATAGAGTTGGTTTAGTAGAAGAAAATGCCGAAAGATTAGGGATAAATATAATAAAAGCAAAGTGTGAGGATGCAAGTATATATAAAGAAGAATATAAGGAGAAGTTTGACAAAATATTATTAGATGTACCATGTTTAGGAATAGGTGTATTAAAGAGAAAACCAGATATAAAATGGAAAAGAAAAGAGGAAGATATTAAAGAGATTACGCAAATTCAAAAGAAAATTTTAGAAACATGTTCTAAATATTTAAGAAAAGGTGGACAATTAGTATACTCAACATGCAGTATTTTTAAGGAGGAAAATGAAGATATTATAGAAAAATTTCTAGAAAAAAATAAAGAATTTGAATATTCAAAAATAGTAGGAGAAAATTATAAATATTTTACAAAAAGCCAAAAAAATCAAGCAATATTGAACTTAATTCCTAATAAAGAAAGTGATGGATTTTTTATATGTAAATTACAAAAAAAGTAAATATTACAAAAATATTACATAGAGTTTACAATTGCATAACAATTATAGTAAATGTATTGCTTTTTGATGGAATAATGATAAAATAAATTAGAATTAAATAGAAGTATTGTTAAAAATTGTGTTATTTTAGAAATAATTCAAGTATCAAATTTTATAATATGTAAAAAATATTGTTAAGAAATATAAAAGAAGGAGCAAAAGATGGCTAACTGTTTAGGGTTATATGTAGAAGACAATATAATTAAATATGCAAAAGTTTCGAAAGAAAAAGAAAAAATAAAAGTAGAAACTTTTGGGGTTAAATTTTATGACGATTTAGCAAAAGCAATTGACCAAATTGTAGAGGAAACATATAGTTATAAAACACCAATAAGTATAAATCTATCAGGGGAAATTTATAATTATTACAATATGTTTGCTATGCTAAGTAATAAGGATTTATCAAAGGCAATAAAAACAGAATTCGAAATGTATTGCACAGATCAAGGATATAATCCTAATGCACTTGAAACAAGATATGTAATCTCACAAAACCCAGAAGATAAAGAAAAACTAAAAGTTATCCATATTGCAGCAAACAAAATAGAACTAACCAAAAAAGTTCAAGCTTTAGAAAAACATAAATTAGCGAGTATAACTCCTCTTTCTATGGCAATAACAAATTTGATAGAAACAAAACCAAAAGAAAATTACTTAATTGTGAATATAGAACAAAATACCACAATTACAACAATAATAGATGAAAATGTATATAATGTTGATGTGTTAGAAGAAGGAAGTCAAGATTTTTTAAGAAAAATAAATCTTAAAGAAAATTCACTATCAAAATCTTATGAAATATGTAAAAGTACTACAATATATACTTCTGAAGGGAAAGATCTTCAAGACACAGAAGTAGGATATTTAGAAGATATAATGCCAACATTATACAATATAGTTGGACAAGTTAGAAAAATAATAAATGAAAGTGAAGAAAGGATAGGCAAAGTATATTTAACAGGAACAGCAACATTAATTAACAATTTAGACTTATATTTTCAAGAATATTTAAGTGAAGTCGATTGTGAAATTTTAAAACCATACTTTATAAGTCAAACAAATGATATAAATATTCAAGACTATATAGAAGTAAACTCAGCTGTTTGTCTAGCTTTGTCAGGGTTAGGACAAGGAATACAAGGAATCAACTTTAAAAAACAAACTTTTAATGATAAGATTCCAGATTGGCTAAAAATAGAAGTAACACCAGGAAAAGAAAAGAAAAGTAAACTTGCAACTTCAGGATGGTTTACAAATGATTTAGGGGAAAAACTAGATAAGACTGAAATTAGTTTATTAAGAACAGCTGCCGGCTTGATTTTACTATTAGTAATATATAGTGTTTTTTCAGTATTATTAAAAAATCAAATGGATAAAAAAGATTCGCAAGTTCAAGAATCTATAAATAATACTACGGCTCAAATTCAATTAGTAGATAGTGATAAATCAAAAATAGATTCAAGAACAAATGATTATACTGAAATGATTCAAAATTTACAAGACTTAAATGATAGACTTACAGATGCAAGTAAAACAAGAGACGCGATACCTAATTTATTAAATTCAATAATGTATATAATACCAGAAAATGTGCAAATAACATCAATTCAAAATACTACAGGAACACATATAGTAATAGAAGCACAATCAAATAAATATGAACAATTAGGTATGTTTAAAGCTAAATTAGAAACAGGACTATATCTTACAAATGTAATTTCTACATCAGGTCAACAAGAAAATAATATAATAAAAGTAAAAATAGAGGGAGATTTACCATGAAAAAATTATTAATTTTAATATTAATAGCACTTGTATTGGCATTAACTATTTTTACAATTATAAATGGAATATCAATTGGAAATTTTAGTATTTTAGGAATAAATCAAATACAAAGCAAAAATGCCGAACTAGAAGAAAATGTCACTGAAGCTACAAAATTGGCTAGCTCTACATTTCCTAGTAAAGTTAGTGAATTAAATGCAAGTATGAAAAAACTAAATGAAGAAAAAGCATCATATGACGAAATGGTAGCAGTTAGTGATACAGGT
Source organism: uncultured Clostridia bacterium (assembly GCA_944393395.1). GTDB lineage: Bacteria > Bacillota > Clostridia > TANB77 > CAG-508 > CAG-269. The sequence goes on along the minus strand of CALYAB010000003.1, from coordinate 25,356 downwards.
GATGTGCAAACAGCAAGTAGATTATCAAATTATACTTTAGATTTCTTATGGACAGAAATTGGAACACATGCAACAAGTGAAGGAGTTAATATTGATATAGGTTTAACAGCAGGAACAGGAGGAGAAAATGTATATAACATGAATTTTACTGCTGTAGGAAGCTATGTTGGAATTTCTGAATTTATAAGAGATATAGAAGATGATTCTGACCTAGCGTTTAAAATAGAAGAATTTTCTATGAAAGCTGGAGAATCCACTTCACAATTACAAGCAACATTTGTATGTAAAAATATACCTATAGAAGGAATATCATCAATTGATACAAGTACACAAAATGCAACAGATGGTAATACTGCAAATACAAATTCAACAAATAGTACTAATACAAACAGTAGTAATTCAACAAACACTACAAATAGTACCAATACTTCAAATACTACTCAATAGTAAAGGAGAAGGATATGACTAAAAAAGTTATAAAAGAAATAATCATAATGTTATTATTATGTTTAGCAATAATATTAGTTCTTGGGGTGTTATTATATGAATATGTACCAAGTAATAAAATAGTACCAGATGAAGTATCTTATACAACACCAGAAGAAGTTAAAGAAGAAATAAGCAAAGGTGAAAATGTAGATGATGAACAGGTAATACTAACATATAGTATAGATGCTACAGACTTAAATAATTATGAAAGAATCAATACTTATGTTCCAGGAAAACCAAACCCATTTTCATCATATGACACAGCTACAAGTACTGGAGAAGGAGAAACACAAAATAATAGTAGTTCTTCTGGAAGTAGTAGTGGTAGTAGTTCATCAAGTTCGGGTACATCAAATGGTACAACCAACCCAGGAAGTTCTGGTAGTACGACTGGCGGAACTACTTCAGAAAATACAACAAGTTCAGGATCAGAGTATTTTCCTGATTCAGGAACAAAATAATTAGTTATCAACGTTATGTTTTTTAAAAACATAAATTATAATATAATTTTATTTCAAAAGAAAAGGAGGATTTTACAAAATGAGAAACCAAAGAGGTATTACTTTAATAGCTTTAGTTATTACAATTATCGTTTTATTAATTTTAGCAGGGGTGTCAATTGCAATGCTTACAGGAGATAATGGAATTTTATCAAATGCACAAAGATCATCAAAAGAAACAGCTATAGCAAATGCAAAAGAAAAAGTTTCAACAGCTGTAAATGAAGCAATGACGAATTATTATGCTAATGTATATGTTGACGATGGAAGTGATAATATACTTGATAAGGTTGAAGATGCAATTAATAGTTGCGAAGGAACTGTAGATGGTGTAACAATAGAGTATACAGATGTAGCTTCTACTACTGATGGTTCATTGAGATTAAAATTTGGTGAGGAAGTAGTAGCAGAAGGAACAGTTGATGCTGAAACAGGTGCTTTTGCATGGACAACAGGTTCAGAATCTACTAATAGCATTGGAGGCGAATAGATAATAATATTTAATAATAAGGCATATGCATAAATATATGCATATGCCTTAAAAAATAAACTAAAATTAAGAGGAGAAAAAATGGATATACTACTATATATATTAATATTCATAATAGGTACTCTATTTGGTAGTTTCTTTACCCTAGCAATATATAGAATACCAAAAAAACAAGATATAACACACACACATTCATACTGTCCTAATTGTAATCATAAATTAGGTTTTTTAGACTTGATACCAGTATTTAGCTATATCTTTCTAAGAGGAAAATGTAGATATTGTAAGGAAAAAATAAGACCAAGATATCTAATTATAGAAATATTATCTGGTATTGTATTTTTAGTAGTAGCATATTTGATGGATATAAGAATAGATAATTTAAATTATATGACTCTAGCAGAGGGTGCATTTATGGCACTTTATTTATGTTTCCTATTTATAATGATGGGAATAGATAAAGAAAACAGAAGAGTAGAAAAATCTGTATCAATGTATGGAATTATATTATCTATAGCATATATAGTATATCTATGTGTAGTAGAAAATGCTAGTATATATAGATATATCATATATTTAATATTCATTATTCTAATCTTAATTTTAGATACAATAACGTTAAAGAAATATGCTAAAAATAGCTATGTTCATGGAGTTATATTAACAGCAACAACAATGGCTATATTTACAGGAGAATATGTAACAATAAACACAATAATAATGACATCACTTATGGTTGCATTTAATCTATTGTTACATAAAATAAAAAATATAAGAAAAAGAGTAAGAATAGAAGAAAAAAATTATGGAAAAGATATAAGATATGGATTCTATTTGGGAATATCTAATATTTTAAATATGATATTTGTATTAGCTTGGTATAAATTTTTTATATAATAGAAAAGTCATACTATTTTTCTGACATATAAATAGTAAAACTAAGAAAGGAATATATATGAATTTAAAAAATGAAAAAGGAATAACTACTATAGATGTTACTGTTTCAATAATTTTAATTACATTATTTGTAGCTTTAATTGCTGTACTTATATATAATGTGAATAAAAATTCAGATTCAATGGAAAGAAGAGCAGATGCCACAAATTATGTAATAAATGCAATAGAAGAAGTCAAAATTACCAATTTTGATAATTTACAGAATTCAGAACAAAATATTGGTGATACAGGATATTACGAAAAAATTACTGTAATAGATTATGCAGATTTAAAAAGAGAAGAGCAGAGTGAACAAGATGATTCTATCATATCAGGCTTAGTAAAAAAAGTAACAGTAGAAGTATCTTACAAAGATGGAGATACTACTCAGACAGTTGATTTATCAACAATAAGAACCAAATATGATTAAGGAGAAAAAATATGCAATCAGAAAAAGGTATAACATTAATATCTATAACAATATATGTAATTGTAATGCTGATTGTTGTATCAGTTATAACAATTTTGACACAATATTTTTACAAAAATGTTGATGTTAATTCCGCAAGTGAAGATTTTAATCAGCAATATACAAAATTTAATTCATATTTTTCAGAAGAAATAAACAAAGAAGGAAATAAAGTAGCAGGAATAGGTGATTTGGAAGGCAGTACTGAAGGAGCAGTACAAAAATATATTTTATTTTCTAGTGGAAATCAATATACTTTTATAGAAAATAATCATGCTATATACATGAATAATGTAAAGATTGCAGAAAATATAGAAAGTTGTTCATTTACTTTAGGAACGGAAAGTAATAAAACAACAATAACAGTTATAATAAAAGGTGATAATGCTGAAAGAACAACAACATACACTTTAGTAGAATAAAACTATATGAAAGAGGTGTTTAAATGTGGAGATAAAAAGAAGACAGCCTATAGGTGTCGAATTAGTAAAAAAAGGGATTGTCAAAGAAAATGACATAGAAAAAGCTTTAGAATATCAAAGAAAACATCCTAATGTAAAAATTGGAGATTGTTTATATGAGTTAGATGTATGTGATCCATACGTACTAATAACTGCGATAGGAGAAATACTAGGCGAAAAAGGAGTACTACTAAGTAAGAGTAGTATTAAATTAAACATATCAGAATATATCTCTTTAGATATTGCAAAGAAAAACAAAGCAATTCCATTTGAGATAGAAAATGGAAAAATAAAAGTATGTTTTGCAAATACTGTAAATAAAAGAAGTATAGAAGCTATAAGGCTATTATTTTTAAACAAAGGATTAATAATGGAAACATATATAACCTTTGAAAAAGATATAGAACAAATATTAAAATCCTTAGAAGGAAAGCCAACTACAGATATTAACAGTGCAGGAGTTACAATTATAAATTTAGTTGACAGTATCATAAAAACAGGTATAGAAAAAAGAGCAAGTGATATTCATATAGAACCTATGGCTACATCTGTTAGGGTTAGATATAGAATAGATGGAGAATTATTTACAGCAGCAAATATTGATAAAGAAAAACAACAACAAATAATAGGAAGATTAAAAGCTATATCAAATATGCATCAAGAAAAACAAGAATCACAAGATGGTAGAATTTTGCTTTATGAAGATTATAATATACGTGTTTCTTCACAACCAAATGTATATGGAGAAAAATTTGTTTTAAGATTATTAAAGAAAAATGCAAATATTAAAAATATATTTGATTTAGGATATTATGGAGAAGAACAAGAATTTGAAAAAAGTATAAATAAAAGAAATAGTATTACAATTATGGCTGCACCTACTGGAGAAGGAAAAACAACTTCTTTATATAGTATAATTGATTACTTAAATAAACCTGAAATAAATATAACAACCATTGAAGATCCAGTAGAAATAAGAATACCAGGACTAAATCAAATAGAAATTGACAGTAGAAATACATTTGCAGGAGCATTAAGAACTGTACTAAGACAAGATCCAGATATTATATTAGTTGGAGAAATAAGAGATTTAGAGACAGCAGAAATAGCTGTACAAGCAGGACAAACAGGACATTATGTATTATCAACAATTCATACAATAGACAGTATAGAAGTAATTAATAGATTAAGAAAAATAGGAATTTCTGATTATGATATAGCAAGTACATTAGCAACAGCAATATCACAAAGACTTGTTAGAAGAATATGCCCAAAATGTAAAAGAGAAAGAGAATTTACAAAAGAAGAGAAGGATATAATAAATAATATTTTAGAGAAATATGGTGAAAAAGTAGAATGGAAAGATTTTAAAACATATGATTCACTTGGATGTGATTATTGTAATGGAACAGGTTTTTATGACAGAATAGGAATTTTTGAAATATTAAACATTTCAGACGAAATAAAAGAGTTAATCGTTTCAGGTGCTTCAAGTATGGAAATAAGAAAAAAGGCACTAGAAGAAAATTATAGACCATTGATTGTAGATGGTATAAAAAAAGTATTAAAAGGTGAAACAACTTTACAAGAATTAAATAAAAAATTAGTATTTTTCTAACCTTATAGGAAATTGTATTTCCTATAAGGCAAAAAAATTCATGAAAATAACTAAGGAGGAATAAGCTATGAATATGGACAAGATCTTGGATATAGCAATGGAAAAAGATGCTTCAGATGTTCATTTGATTTATGGAAATAAGCCAATGCTTAGAATTGCAAGAGATTTGATAGAAATAGAAGAAATGGATCCAATTACAGAAGAAGATATGGCAGAAGCTTATGATTATTTGGTGAAGGGAAATGTAGACAAAGATGAAGTATATAATACAACTAGAAAATTAGACTTATCTTATGAATATAAAGATATAAGGCTAAGAGTAAATATATCTTCTTCAGATGATATACCTACATGTACATTAAGACTTATAAAAAATGAACTACCACCATATGAAACATTAGGAATACCAGATGTAGTTAGAAGAATGACATATCAACCACAAGGATTAATATTAGTTACAGGAAAAACAAACTCAGGTAAAAGTACTACACTAAATTCAATGATAGATTATATTAATGAAAATCAAAATAAAAAGATTTTAACACTAGAAAATCCTATAGAATATAAGCATCATTCAAAAAAATCATTAATTGTACAAAAAGAAGTAGGAAAAGGTAGAGATGTATTAACATTTAGTGATGGTGTTAAAAACTCTCTAAGAGAAGACTGTGATATTTTGGTTATTGGAGAGATTAGAGATAAAACAACTATGGAAGCAGCAATAGAAATGGCTGAATCAGGACATCTTGTAGTTGGAACATTGCATACAAAATCTTGTGCTGAAACAATAGATAGAATGATAAACTTCTATGAAGTTAGAGATCAAGCAAGTATAAAATATTTATTGTCAGCATTATTAAAATTAGTTGTATCTCAAAGACTATTAAAAGGTACAGATGGAAAATTAGTATTAGTGCCAGAAGTTATGGTAGTTGACAATATTGTAGCAGGAATTATTAGAAAAGAAAAATTAAGTGTTTCTGAAATTGAAGATGCAATACAAAGTAATTTAGAAAAAGGAAGTATAGGATTAATAAATTCACTTGCAGAATTATTTGTAGAAGACAAAATCACTTTAGAACAAGCTAAATCACAAATAGAAGAAAAAAATCAAGAAATTTTAAATAGGACAATTATGCAATTAAAAATCAAAAAAGGGTCTAAAAATCTATAGAGGAGGTAAAAAATGCCAACTTATATATATAGAGCTATGACGGATTCTGGATTAGTAGTTAGAAATAGAATAGAAGCGTCTAGTAAACAAAATTTGTTAAAAACATTAAAAAGTAATGGATTATTACCAATAGATGTAGAACAAATTAGGTATATTGGTAAACAACAAAAAAAGGCAAAAAAGAATATTACTGATATACAAGAAATTATGAAAAATGTAAACACTACAAATATTGGTAGAAGTAAACCAAAGCAATTATCAACAAAGGAAAAGATAAACTTATACTTTGCCAAATCAGAGAAGATTACTAGTAGAGATATTATAATATTTACACAGAACTTCTATTTATTAAAAAAGGCAAACTTTAATAATATACACGCATTAGATACTATAATTCAGAGTACAGAAAATATTTCTTTTAGAGGTATATTAGAAGATATATTAGCTGGAGTTGAAGCTGGTGAAAATATGTATACAACTATGGAATACTATTCAAATGTATTTCCATATATATATATAAATATGATAAAAGTAGGAGAATTATCAGGTTCGCTTACAAATTCATTACAACAAGCAGTAAAATATTTAGAGGAGTCAGATGCTTTAAATAGAAAATTAAAATCAATATTAGTACCTAATATTGTACAATTTGTTTTGCTTTTAGTAATGTTATTTGCAGGAACATTAATAGCAATTCCTACAATTCAAGGAATATTTGATGAATTAGGAACAGAAGAAGAATTGCCAGCAATAACTTTATGGTTTGCTGATGTCGTCGATGTTATGATAGCATATTGGTATATTCCTGTAGTATTATTAGCTATAGTAGCAGCAGGTGTAATATTTTATATTAACACACCAAAGGGAAAATATAATTTTCATTATTTCAAATATAAAATGCCAATATTTGGAGATTTGATATTTGCATTAGATTTTTCTAGGTTTTTAAAGGCCATGCTATTAAACTTAAGAAATGGTATGAGAATACAAGACTCAATTGAAGTAAGTAAAAATGTAGTAAAAAATTATGTAATGCTATCAATGATAGAGACATCAATAAATAATATATTAACAGGTACTTCATGGATTGAACCATTTGAACAATCTGGTTTAGCAAAATCAATGATAACAGAGATGTTAAAAATAGGTATGCAAACTGACTTGGCAGAAATGATGGAAAAGTTGGTTGAATATATGCAGATAGATATTGATAATATAATGGAAAAGATAATGAAGGTATTGCCTCAAGTGGTTTATGCAGTAGTTGGAGTAGTTTTAATATTCTTCGTATTAGTTGTATTGGTACCTTGTATTCAAGTTTATATGGGAAATTTCTTGTTCTCAGCTTATGGAGTTTAGGAAGTTTGCTAAAGAATAAAAATTATTCTTTAAAATGTTTAAATGCTAAATTTTTTCAAATATTAGTGTTTAAACATTTTTTATATATTAGGAAAGTCATGATGACTTTCTAATATATAAAAATACGTTGCACACAAATTTATTACATAAATTTGGCGCTGAACAAATTTACGGAAAGCCAAAGAGAAAAGATAAAATTAGTACAAATGTTAAGGCTTTCCGATTTGTTCTTGTAGCTCACAGCTTATAAAATGATATATCAACATCTTTAGAATAATTTATTATAAAATGATGATTTTTTAAATAGCGTATGATATAATGAAAGCGAAAATAATAAAAAAATAGAAAGTGGTGAACAATAATGAAAATAGGCATCGATTTAGGCGGTAGCCATATAGCTATTGGAGTTGTTGATAATAAAGGAAAAATAGTAGAAAAAGTGCAAAAAAGAATAATGAAAGCAGAAAAAGCCAATATAAAGAAAACTATAGAAGAATATATATTTGAAAAAGTAAAATTATTTATAAGCGAATATAAAATTTCAGAGGTTGGAATTGCAATTCCTGGAACTGTAAAAAATGGAGTTGTTATAAAATCAGTAAATTTAGGATTGAAAAATTATAAAATTTCGGAAAGGCTTCAGACAGAAATAGATATACCAATAAAAATAAGAAATGATGCCAAATGTGCAGCAATAGCTGAAAATAAATATGGTACTTTAAAGTCATTTAATAGAAATGTATTTTTAACTTTAGGAACTGGCATAGGAGGAGCTGTAATAATTGATAATAAATTATTAGATACAGGTGATTTGCCTGGTTGTGAATTTGGGCATATAATAATTGAGAAAAATGGTAAGGAATGTAATTGTGGAAAAAGAGGATGTTGGGAAAAGTATGCTTCAATGAAAGCTTTTAAAGATAATCTAAGAAAAGCCTTAAATCTAGATGAGAAAACAAGTGGTAAAGAATTGTTGGATATTATAAGAAAAAATAATCCTAATAATGAAAAATATAGTAAAATAAATAAAATTATAGATGAATATATTGAATATTTAAGTATAGGAATATCAAATTTAGTAAATATATTTGAACCAGAGGCGATAGGTATAGGTGGAAGTTTTGTTTTTTATGAAGAGGTTTTCTTAGAAAAATTAAAAAGAAGAATTTTAAAAGGTAATTTATTGTTTAATGATAGAAAAGAAATAATAATTCAAACAGCAATTTTAAATAATGATGCAGGTATTATAGGGGCAACGCTGTAGAATGGAGGTTTTTATGAAAGAGGAGAAAAAAGCTACAAGACAAAGTTATGGAGAAGCTTTGGAAAAATTGGGAGAAGAAAATAATAATATAGTTGTGTTAGATGCTGATTTAGCAGGTGCAACCAAAACAAATATATTTGCTAAAAAATTCCCAGAAAGATTTTTTGATATGGGAATAGCAGAAGCTAATATGATGGGAGTTGCAGCAGGAATGTCAACTTGTGGGAAAATTCCTTATGTAAGTACATTTGCAGCATTTGCAGCTGGAAGAGCATATGATCAAATACGTTCAAGTATTTGTTATCCAAAATTAAATGTAAAAATATGTGCGACACATAGTGGAATAACTGTAGGTGAAGATGGTGCAACCCATCAAATGATAGAAGATATATCTTTGATGAGAACATTACCTAATATGACAGTAATGTCTGTGTGTGATGACATAGAAACTAAATGGGCTGTTAAAGAAATATCAAAGATAAATGGTCCTGTATATTTAAGATTAGCAAGGTTAGCTACACCGATTATATATGAAGAAAATCAAAAATTTGAAATAGGAAAAGCTATCCAAATAGGAGATGGAACAGATGCTACAATATTTGCAACAGGAGTAACTGTAGCGGAGGCAATTAAGGCAAAAGAAATATTAGCTAATAGAGGAATAAATATAAGAGTTGTAGATGTTCATACAATAAAACCAATTGATAAGGAAATGATTGTTAAATCAGCAAAAGAAACAAAAAGATTAATTTCTGTTGAAGATCATAATATTATTGGTGGATTAGGTAGTGCTATTTCAGAAGTTTTGACAGATGAGTATCCTTGCAAATTAGTTAGATTAGGAATAAATGATGTTTTTGGAAAATCAGGAAATGCTGTAGAACTTATGGAATACTTTGGATTAACAAGTGAGAAAATTGTACAATCAGTAATAGATATTTGTAGTTAATTGTAAATTTTATGTGAATTTTTTAAAATAGAGAAAAACGGAGAAAAGCTGAATAAATAAATAAAAAAACAACAAAATTAATAGATTTTTTAAATAAAAACTATTGCAAATTTTGTTGTTTATTGTTATGATTAGATAGGAAAATAAATAAAATAGGTTATTATGCAAAAAAACATATAAGGAGAGCAAAAGATGATTGAATTTAGAAATGTTACAAAAACATATGGAACAGGAACTAGAGCAATAAAAAATGCCAATTTTAGAATAGACAAGGGAGAATTTGCTTTTTTAGTTGGTTCTTCAGGAAGTGGAAAATCTACATTAATAAAATTAATTCTAAAAGAAGAGGAACCAACATCAGGAAACATTATTATTAATGGAAAAGATACTACATTTTTAAAACCAAATAGAATTCCATATTTAAGAAGAAGTATGGGAGTTGTATTTCAAGATTTCAGACTTTTACCAGACAAAACTGTATATGATAATGTAGCTTATGCTATGTATATTGTAAGAGCAACACCAAGACATATAAGAAGACAAGTACCAATGGTTTTATCATTAGTTGGATTAAGTGGAAAAGCAAAAATGTATCCAAATGAATTATCAGGAGGAGAACAACAAAGAGTAGCACTTGCAAGAGCATTAGTAAATAATCCATCAATGTTAATAGCAGATGAGCCAACAGGAAACTTGGATCCAGATACAGCTTGGGATATTATGACATTATTAAATGATATTAATATGAGAGGAACAACAGTTGTAGTTGCAACACATGCTAAAGATATTGTAGACAAAATGAAAAAAAGAGTAATTCATATTAGAAAAGGTGAAATAATAAGAGACGATAAAAAAGGTGGGTATGATTGTGAGATATAATATATTAGGTTATTTAATTGGAGAAGGATTTAGTAATGTATTTAAAAATAAAAAGTCTACAGGTGCATCATTAATGATAATGTGTGCAACAATGATTATATTTGGAGTTTTCTTAATATTAGGTGAAAACATAAATCATTTTGTAAGAGAAGTAGAGGATGCTCAAGGAATACAAGTTTTTGCTACAGAAGAAGCAACAGACGAACAAGTACAACAATTAGGTGAAGAAATAAAAAAAATAAATGGAGTAAATACAATCGAGTACAAATCAAAAGAAGCAGCTTTAGATCAAATGAAAGAAAAATTTTCAGACAATGAAGAATTACTAGATGGATATGAAGGAGAGAACAATATTTTTACTGCTTCATATGTTGTAACTTTAACAGATTTAAACTTAAGTGGACAAGTTCAAGATGAAATATCAAAATTAGAAAATGTAAAAAAGATAACAAGTTCAGATGAAACAGTATCAACATTAATCAATTTAGCTAATGGTATAAAGATAGTTACAGGTGTAATTTTAGTATTATTAATAGTAATTTCTATATTTATTATTGCAAATACTATAAAATTAACTGTACATGCCAGAAGAAAAGAAATATCAATTATGAAATATGTTGGTGCTACAAATGGGTTTATAAGATGGCCTTTTATTGTAGAAGGTATGATTATAGGAATAATATCAAGTGCGATTTCAATAGTATTAGTAGCTATAGCATATAATTTTATAGCAGAACAAATGGTGAATTCTCAATTTATGAAAATGGTGGGAGTTACTTTAGTAGGATTCTCAGATATGTTTAGTTCAATAATATTTGTATATATGTTACTAGGTATAGGAATAGGAGCATTAGGAAGTATTATTTCTATGAGAAAATATTTAAAAGTATAAAGGAGTAGAGCATGCGTAAAATTTTATGTATTGTTTTAGCTTTTATAATTACTTGTACATATATAACAATAGTATATGCAGAAGATGACAATAGTTTAACAGATTTGCAAAACCAGCAACAAGATTTACAAAATCAACTTACTGAATCTAATGAAGAATTAGAAGAAGTACAAAGTCAATTATCAGAAAATTTACAACAAATAGAAAAACTTGATGAAAAAATAAAGACTTCAGAAGATCAAATTTCAGAGTTAGATGAAAAAATAGGAAAATTACAGGCAGAGATTTCTGAAATTCAGTCTAAGCTAGATGTGGCAGAAAAAAATTATGAAAAGCAAAAAACGATAATGGAAAAAAGACTTGTTGCAATTTATGAATCTGGTGATACAAACTATATAGATGTACTTTTAAAATCAAGTGATCTTTCAGAGTTTTTATCAAATTATTATTTGATTAGCGAAATAACATCTCTTGATAAAGAATTGTTAAATGAGGTAGAAGCAGAAAAAAAGGAAATAGAATTATCAAAACAAAAATTAGAAAAAAATCAAGAATCACTAGCTACAGCATTGCAAACACAAACTAAAACATCAACAGTACTACAAAATACAAAAACTCTAAGAGAAAATTATGTATCAAGGTTATCAGAGGAGGAAAAAGCAAAACAAGCACAAATAGATGAAATAACTCAACAATATGATGCAATAAATGATCAAATTTTAGAACTTGCAAAACAAGGTCTAGATACAGAATATATAGGAGGAGTGCTTGCTTGGCCAGTACCAGGATATACCAAAATTACCTCTAATTATGGAATGAGAGTACATCCAATTACAGGACAATATAAATTGCATACAGGTGTAGACATAAGTGCGCCAATAGGTGCGAACTTTGTAGCTGCAAATGACGGAATTGTCACAAAAGCAGAATATAATACAGCATATGGAAATATGGTAATTATAGACCATGGCGGAGGAATTTCGACATTATATGCACATGGCTCAGAAATATTAGTAACAGTAGGACAGACAGTAAAAAGAAATGACCCTATACTAAAGGTTGGTTCAACAGGATATTCAACAGGACCACATGCACATTTTGAAGTTAGAATAAATGGTGTAGTAACCAATCCAATTGAGTATATAACAAATGGAGTAATTCCTGAATCACAAAATAAAGATGAAGGAACAGAAGATACAAATACAACACAATAAAGTACAAATAAAAGGGTGATGTAAAAAACATTATCTAAAAAAGAGAAAAGGGAGAGAAATAAAAATGAAAAAAATTGGTCTCAAAATATTAGGAGTATTAATTATAGTAATTATTATGTTACAATATAATGTTGTAATAGCAGCAACAAAATCAGAATTAAATGCTAGTAGTAGTGAAACAGACCAAAAAATACAAGAGGCTAAAGAAGAATTAGAAAATATAAATGCGGAAAAGTCAGAAACTTTACAGCAAGTGGAAGAATTAATAACACAGATTTCATCATATCAATCAGAAATAGATGAATTAAACAATAAAATATCAGATATAAACTCTCAAATAGAAGAAGCACAAAATAAAGTAGATGAAAAACAAGACGATTATGATAATCAACAAGAATTATTAGAAAAAAGATTAGTAGCAACTTATGAAGCTGGTGAAACTTCTTATTTAGATGTATTACTTTCTTCAGATAGCTTAACAGATTTAATATCTAATTATTATTTAATATCTGAAATAAATGAAAGTGATATGCAATTAATGGAAAAGATAAAAAAAGAGCAAGAAGAATTAGAACAAGCAAAACAAACATTAGAAACAAGTAAACAAGATTTGGATAATACTAGAGCAGAAAAACAGCAAAAAACAACAGAATTACAAAATGCTAAAGCTGAAAAAGATAGTTATGTTGAACAATTAAATGAAGATGAAAAAAATACACAAGCAGAACTAGAACAATTTGAACAAGATAAAAGAGATATACAAGCACAGCTAGCTGCAATAGCAAAAAAAGAATCAGCAAGTTATAATACTTCAAATATTTCTAACAATCCAAGTTCAAGTGGATATATAAGGCCAATAGTTGGATATGGAATTACATGTGGTTGGATGGGATATAGTGGACATACAGGAGTTGACTTTACAGGTTCAGGAATAGCAGGAAAACCAGTATTAGCTGCAAAAACAGGAACAGTTGTAACTTCAACAGCATTAAAATATTCAAATGGAAGTTATAGAAGTTATGGAGAATACATAGTTATCAATCACCATGATGGAACAATGACATTATATGCACATGGAGCACCAGGATCTAGATTAGTTAGTGCTGGACAAACAGTCAGCCAGGGACAACAAATCATGAGTGTAGGAACAACAGGAAATTCAACAGGATATCATTTACATTTTGAGGTAAGAGTAAATGGAACACCAGTAAATCCGGCACCATATTTACCTTAATAATAAGGAGGGAAACATATGAAAAAGACATTTTTAAAGATACTAGTGGGATTAATAATTGCAATTTTGATATTGCATTATAGTACTTTCATGGTGTATGCAAATGAAATAACAGACTTACAAAAGCAACAATCTTCAAATGAAGATAAATTAAAAGATGCAGAAAATCAAAAAGAAGAAGTAACACAGGAGAAAAGTGAAACTTTACAACAAGTAGAAGAATTACAAAATCAAATATCAGATTATGAAAATCAAATTAACGATTTAGATACAAAAATATCAGATTTAAATAACCAAATAGCAGATGCAGAAAACAAGATAAATGAAAAACAGGAAAATTATGATCAACAACAAGAATTATTGCAAAAAAGACTAGTAGCAACATATGAAGCAGGAGAAACTTCATTTTTAGATGTATTACTTTCTTCTGAAAGTTTAACAGATTTGATATCAAACTATTATTTAGTATCAGAAATTGCAGAAGCTGATATGAATTTAATGAAAAAAATAGAAGATGAAAAGAAAGAAATTGAAGAAGCAAAAACAACATTAGAAACAAGTAAACAAGAATTAGATTCATCAAAAGCTGAAAAAGAAAGTATGTCTACTCAATTACAAAATGCAAAAGCAGAGAAAGATACATATGTAGCACAATTATCTTCTCAAGAACAAGATTTACAACAACAAATAGATGAATTAGAAGAAGCTAATAAATCAATAGATGCTGAAATAAAACAAAAACAAGCAGAAATTCAAAAGAAATTACAGCAACAAAGGCCATCATCATCAGGAAGTTCTTCAAGTGGTGGTTCATCATCATCTTCTTCAGGAGGTACTTCAACAGGTGGAGGAGCTGTAAGTTCATCAGGATTTATATATCCAGTACCAAGTGGATACACTAGGATAACTACATATATGTATTATTCAAGTGGACAATATCATGGCGCTGTTGACTTTGGATCAGGTGGAATAAATGGACAACCAGTATATGCAGTAGCCGATGGATATGTAGTAACAGCAAAAGCGTTAAATTATAGTTATGGAAATTATATATTAATAGCTCATTATAATGGTTTATATACATTATATGCCCATGGACAGGCAGGTTCTATAAGAGTGTCTGAAGGACAATATGTTTCACAAGGTCAACAAATAATGAATGTAGGAAGTACAGGAAATTCATCAGGACCACACTTACATTTTGAAGTAAGAACAAGCCCAGGATTATATAATAACAGAGTTAATCCAGTAAATTATTTACCATAGTTCATATTTGAAAATTATAGAAATTATTGTTGAATATGAAAACTTGATTTTCCTATTCAATAACGATAATGTTGGGACGTTTTGGTGACGTTCCAATTATCTGTAATAGACGATAAATTGTGAAATATAATTATATTAATTGTAAATAATATTATAAAGCGAAAGGAATGAAACAGATGGATAAAGAAAAAAAATATAGAATATATAGAACCATAATGTTAGTTATATTAGCTGCATTTATTACTTTTATGGTTACATCTATATGTTTTTATCAATATTTTGTGAAAGGAAATAGCTTAAATAAATATCTAACACTAATGACATCTGATGGAAGTCAAGATATTTCACAAACATTAGAAACATATAAATCATTAATAAATAAATACTATTTAGGTGAAGTAGATGAAGAAAGTCTAAAAGAAGGTGCAATAAAAGGATATATTGAAGGGCTAAATGATCCATACACAGAATATATTTCAAAAGAAGATATGGATGATTACTTGGAAGATACCATGGGAAATTTTGTAGGTATTGGAATATATATGGTACAAGATACTGAATCAAATAGGATAATGGTGTTAGCTCCAATAAAAAATAGTCCAGCAGAAAAAGCAGGTATAAAACCAGGAGATTTAATAATATCAGTAAATGGAGAGGAATGTACAGCTGATCAAATGACAGCAATTGCAACTAAAATAAAAGGAGAAGAAGGATCAACTGTTAAATTGCAAATACTAAGAGGAGAAGAAACTCTTGACTTTGAAATAACAAGGGAAAATATTGTAGTAAATCCAGTTGAAGGTGAAGTTCTAGAAAACAATATAGGATATATAGAATTTTCATCATTTGATGAAAATACAGCAGAAGAATTTAAAACAAAATTTGAAGAATTACAAGCACAAGGAATTAATTCATTAATTATAGATTTAAGAAATAATGGTGGAGGAATTGTTGATGAAGCTTTACAAATAGCTGATTACATTGCAGACAAAGATTCAGTATTACTTTATGAAGTAGATAAAGATAATAATGAAACTGTAGAAAAATCAGAAAATGACCCGATTATTAATATGCCAATTATCATATTAACAAATGAAAGTACAGCTAGTTCATCAGAAATATTGGCTGGAGCTTTAAAAGATTTAGGAAAGGCTAAAACAGTAGGAACAAAAACTTATGGAAAAGGAGTAATACAACAAATATTAACTCTTCCAGATGGTAGTGGATTAAAAATAACAACTGAAAAATATTTAACACCAAATAGAACAGAGATAAATAAAGTTGGTATTGAGCCAGATGAGACAGTAGAATTGCCAGATGGAGTTGATAATTCGTATAATATTGATAGAGCTCAAGATACACAATTGCAAAAAGCAATAGAAATGTTAAAATAAAAGTTAATGTTCGGTCTATGTCTCGAAGAGATATAAATCTTCGAGACAATATATACTGAATTATAATAAAATAAGGAGAGGATGTTTTATGAATCTACCAAATAAGTTAACTGTATTTAGAATAATATTAGTACCAATAATGGTAATAATACCATTTATAGGAATAGAGGGAGATTTATGGGGAATACCAATATCATATTTATTGATTGATTTAGTGTTTGTGTTGGCTTCAATAACTGATAAATTAGATGGATATATTGCTAGGAGTAAAAATCAAGTAACAGCTTTTGGAAAATTTTTAGACCCACTAGCAGATAAAATATTGGTATTAGCAGCAATGCTTATGTTGGTAGAAATGAATAAATTGCCAGCATGGATTCCAATTATAGTATTGGCAAGAGAATTTTTGGTTTCAGGTTATAGATTAATAGCAGTAGAACAAGGTGGAAAAGTTATTGCAGCATCAAAATGGGGAAAATTGAAAACAGTAACTCAAATGATAGCAATAATTTTAGCTTTCTTAGATTTACATGCATTTGGAGAATGTTTTTCAGGAAATCTACAAGGAGGAGATTTTGTGTTAAATACTGTAGTTACATTAATGATGATAGTACAGACAATAGCAACAATTTTTTCTGGAATAGATTATATGAGAGATATAAAGAGTTATGTAAAAGATTAAAGAAAAAATGAAATTTGTATTGACAAATTCCATTTTCTGCCGTAATATATTAAAGTACAAAAAATTTGTTAACAATTTAGGAGGAATTACTATGGAAGAAAAAGAAGTAATATTAACACAAGAGGGGTATAATAATTTAGAAAAAGAATTAAATTTTTTAAAGACAGAAAAGAGAGCTGATATAGCAGACAGAATAAAAGTTGCTTTAGGATTTGGCGATTTATCAGAAAATTCTGAATATGATGAAGCTAAAAATGCACAAGCAGAAAATGAAGTAAAAATTGCAGAGTTGGAAAATAAATTAAGACATGCTAAAATAATAGATGAAAAAGATATTGATACAGAAACAGTTCAAATAGGAAATATAGTAAAAGTTTTAGATGTTGAATTTAATGAAAAGATTGAATATACAATAGTTGGTTCAACAGAAGTTGATTTAGCAGAAAATAAAATATCAAATGAATCTCCATTAGGAGAAGCTTTATTAGGAGCTAAGAAAAACCAAACTGTAGAAGTAAACGCACCAGCAGGGGTTATGAAATATAAAATATTATCAATAAAAAAATAGTTTAACCACTATGAGATTTTAATAAAATGAAAGGCTATTATGTATAAGAGTAATATACATAATAGCTTTTTTTCTTGAATAGGAAAATCAAGTTTTTCCTATTCAAGGACGTCGCTTCGATCTAATGATTGCACACAATTTTACTAAAGTAAAATTGGCGCACGAACAATAGACGTGGACTTTAAAATGTTATAAACAGAGAAAATGTTTAAGAATGTCCGCTATTGTTCGCTCAACAACTTGATTCAAGCGCAAGTTTTATCATATTATCTAAGCCTTTTTCTCTTTGTTCTGATGTAGCAACTTCTGTAGAAAATCTTGAATCAACTACACTCATAAGGCAAGTAGCCTTTTTATTTAAAAGTTTAGCATTATAGCATAAAGCAAAAGCTTCCATTTCAGCACCTAAAGCATTGAAACCTTCAGGAACTCTTTTCATAAAGCTATCAAAATTTTCTTGAGTCATATATGGATCAAAACAATCACTACATATAGTATTTCCCTCTACAATTTTAATATTGTTGTTAGTAGCAGTATTTTTAATTTTTTCATTTAATTCTTTATTTGTTTCTATGATATGGCAATTATCATTATTAAAACTAAAAGCAAAATTGCTTTCTGTAAAAATATTCTTAGATAAAATTATATCAAATAGATTTAATTCAGGAACATATGCTCCACAAGAGCCAATTCTTATTATATTTTCAACATCATAAAATTTAAATAATTCATAAGAATAAATACCCATACTAGGCATTCCCATTCCAGAAGCCATAACAGTTATTTCTTTATTATTGTAAAATCCTGTATATGCGAAAATACCCCTAACTTGATTTACTAATTTGTAATTATCTAAAAATTTTTCAGCTATATATTTTGCTCTAAGTGGATCTCCAGGCATTATGACTGTTTTTGCAATTTCACCTAATTTTGCTTCATTATGTGCAGTAGACATAGTGATTACCTCCTTAAAATATATTTTACCAAGTTAGTATATCAATAAATCAAAAAAAGTGCAATTTTGTTAAAGAAGCTTGTTTTTACTTCACATTAGTTTTAAAATATGCTATAATAGATAACATAATAAATCAAAGGAGGATTATTTTATATGAAACAGCGACGGATAGGAATTTATTATTTAGTTACGATTATCGTTATTCTGGTATTTTATGCAATGGGTTTCTTTACAGGAAGCATGGCCGAAAGTGACCAAGCAAAAGTACCAATGGAAAAATGGTATCCAAAGGAGGAGTTCGGAGAAAATTATATAAAATATAATTTTGAAAAGTATAATAAAATACTTTATCACACTGGAAGAGTATATGTACTTGGAGAGAAAATGGAAGATGGTAAAATTAAAACTTCTGCAACAGTTTTTCAGGATAACATAAAAAAATCACCAGAAGTAGAAGGAATAACACCCAATTATATAATTTTTTCTGTAAAGGAAAATCCTTCAAGTAAAAAAAGAAAAAAGATTGCAATAGAGATAAAAGAAACTATTGCAAATTTTGGAAACGAAACTTTCCATCGATGTATTGATTTTGATGAGTTATCAATTTTTGAAAAAGTTAAAATTCATAAAGTCAAACAAAAAGAATTTATAAGTTCGCTGAGAAATGAAAATGTTTTATGACTTAACCAGGAGGCTGTAGCCTCCTGGTTTTTCACTTTTGAGTTTTTATGAAAAATTAATGTATAAGGTATAAACCTTTGCAACTTAAAATCCAGTTTTTTAATAAAAAGGAGGAAAAATATGAAACGGATTTTTACTATATTATTAATTGTGATTTTTGCAATGAGCATGTTGTCTGGTTGCGGAAGGAAATTTAGAACGACCAGGATTATTCATCAGGAGACACATACTCACACAGATGTCAACAATAACGAAAATTACAATACAGTTATTATTGAAGAATAATTCGTACAGAGAGGGAGATTATTAATCTCATTTTTTGCTGTCAGGTTTTATAAAAAGAATTTAAGTTGACTTTTTAAAATAAACATAATATAATTTTGTAAGTAAATAAAGAAAATAAAAAACAAAGATTTCAAAATATAATGAAGGGAATGAAAAATATGATAAATTTTAAAGAAGAGATTGCAAAAGAAATATCTAAAACTGTCAATATAGATGAAAAAGAATTAGAAACATATATAGAAATTCCAAAAGATACAAAAAATGGAGACTATGCATTTCCATGTTTTCGTTTAGCAAAAGAACTAAAAAAATCTCCTCAGCTGATTGCAAATGATATAAAAAATGAAGTAAAATTAGATAATAAAGTAATAGAAAAAGTAGAAGTTGCAGGAGGATATTTAAACTTTTATATTAATAAAGAACTAATGACAAAAGAAGTTTTAGAAGAAATAGCAAATAAAGAAGAATATGGGAAAGCTCAAATAGGAAACGGAAAAAATATAGTTATAGATTATTCAGCACCCAATATTGCTAAACCATTTCACATAGGACATTTACGTTCAACAGTAATAGGGGGAGCATTATATAATATATATAAATATTTAGGATATAACACGATAGGAATAAATCATTTAGGAGATTATGGAACACAATTTGGAAAATTGATAGAAGGATATAAATTATGGGGAAAAGAATATGAAGTAGAAAAAGATCCAATAAATGAACTAACTAAAATATATATTAGAATAAACAAACTATGTAAAGAAGACGAAAAAATATTAGAACAATGTAGAATGAATTTTAAACTTTTAGAAGAAGGAGATCCATATTGTACTGAAATATGGGAAAAATTCAGAAAACTAAGTTTACAAGAATTTCAAAAAGTATATGATTTGTTAGGAAGCAAATTTGATTCATGGAATGGAGAAGCTTTTTATTCAGACAAAATGCCAGAAGTTATACAAATTTTAGAAAAAACAGGAAAACTTATTGAATCACAAGGAGCCAAGATAATAGACTTAGAAGATAAAGGAATAAATACACCTTGTATTATAGAGAAATCTAATGGCTCAACAACATATGCTACTAGAGATTTAGCTGCTATTTTATATAGAGCAAGAACTTATGATTTTGATAAAGCACTTTATGTTGTATCATATGAACAAACATTACATTTTAAACAAGTATTTGAGGTAGCGAAATTACTTGGAATAGATGAAAAATATATAAAAGGATTAATACATGTTCCATTTGGGATGGTATCATTACCAACAGGAAAGATGTCAACAAGAGAAGGAAATATTGTTAAATTAGAAGATTTATTAAGCGAGGCTATTAGAAGGGCAAAAGACATTATAGAAGAGAAAAATCCAAACTTAGAAAATAAAGATGAAGTGGCAAAAAGAGTAGGTGTTGGAGCAGTTATATTTAGTGATTTGTCAAATAACAGAATTAAAGACGAAATATTTGATTGGAATCAAATATTGAATTTCCAAGGAGAAACAGGTCCATATATTCAATATACTTATGTAAGAACTAGAAGTGTTCTAGAAAAAGCAGGATACATACCAAGCATAGAAGAAATAGACTTTAAACAACTTTTGGATGAAGCATCAAATAATATTATTAAGTTGATATATAATTTTCAAAATATATTAAAACAAGTAACAGAAAAAGAAGAACCATCAATATTATCAAGATATTTGATAGATTTAGCTAAATCATTTAGTAATTTTTATAATGATAATAAAATATTAGTAGAAGACAAGGAAATTCAAAATGCAAGAATTTATTTAACATATTCAGTAGGCAAAGTATTGAAAACAGGAGCTAAACTACTAGGAATAGAAATGCCAAATAAAATGTAAAAAATACAAAAAAGCAAGAAAAAGTTCATAAAAATAAGAAAAGTAAAGATAAAGCATCAAAAATTTACAAAAAATAGGGAAAAGAGACTTGAAAAACATAGATATACATGTTAAAATACAAACATAATTTATCTATGTTTTTTTATTATAGATAACATTATAACTATCATAAAGTTTTTTGTTAATGGTCTAATTTTTTAATTCTAAATTAAGTTAATTCAAATAATTTTAGTCGAAATATCAGAGTATAAAATACTTATGAAGTAATTTTTCTAAAAGGAGGTGATAGTGTGATAAAAAATTTAGAGGACCTATGGAATAAGCTACAACCAGAATTCAATAATATTAATAAAAGAATTGATGGTTTAGAAAAGAATTTTAATGAAAAAATTGAAGATTTAGAAAACAGATTTGACGAAAAACTTGTAAATTTAAAGAATGAGTTTGATGAAAAACTTGGAAGTTTAGAAAGCAAATTTAATGAAAGATTTAATAGCTTAGAAAGCGAATTTAATGAAAGATTTAATAGCTTAGAAAGCAAATTTAATGAAAGATTTAATAGCTTAGAAAGCAAATTTAATGAAAGATTTAATAGCTTAGAAAGCAAATTTAATGAAAGATTTGATAAAGTAGAAGCCAGATTTGAAGGAATAGAAAACAAACTAGACGTTATAACAAATGTAAATTTGGCTCAAATTTTAAATGAACAAACTAGAACTAGAATAGAATTAAACAAAAAATTAGACAATTATATTGCAAAAAATGAACTTGAACACAAAAAGATAGAATATGCATTAACAAATGCAAATATAGATATAAAATACAAATATAATGCAAATTAACAAAAAATAAAAATATGTAAAGTATATTTTAAAAATTAAAATACATAGATAAATTAATAAGAAACAAAATTACCCAAGAAAAATTACTATATAATTTTCTTGGGTAATAATTATTGATTATTAGTATTAACATTAATAACTTCAGTGCAATTATCATTTTCAAAATTGAAAGTATAACAATATTTAGAATCTGGATTAGTTGTATTTGAAGGTAAATCTGAAGAATAATTGCCAAACCAATCAGAAACAGTAGTAGTACCACTTTCAATAAGAGAACAAGGTGTATCTGAAGATACAGTTATTTCCTTATAATCATCAGTTAATTTCCAAACATTTGATGATTGAGAAGCTGATTCTAAATAATATGTATCATCATTATTTTTTACTATATTATAAATAACATTTCCAGAATCATCAACTAAAGAATATTCGTTATTAGAATTTTGTAAATTTAAAAATTCATTATTAATTTCTAATTGCTTATCAAAAACAATTTGATCAAATTCATCCTCAGACAAAGTATATTGAGCATAAATTACTCCTCTTAGAGTATAAGTATCATCACCATTATCTAATGCATCTGTTACAAATAATACATCAATACCATCTAAATTAGAAGTAATTTCTTCATATTGGGTACTAATAACAGATGGGTTATCAATAGAATTAGAAACAGTATTTGCAGTAGAATTAGTGTTAGATGTGTTTTCATCAATAGTAGAATTAACATTTGATTGACTTGTGTCATCACCTTTATTAATATATTGTATGAAAAATAAAATTCCTATAAGAATTAAGATAATAATAATAGCAATTAATAATAAGGTTGAAACTTTAACGCTTATAAGTTTTTTTCCTTCCATACTGTCACCTCCTCTTTAGTAATTTGCTATAACCATTATACCATTAAAAAATATATAATCAAATAAAAAAATAAAAAAACTTGTAAAAAAATATATAAAATAGTATAATACTGAAAGATAATTAAAAACGAGGAGGAAAAAATATGAGTGGAAGAAGAGGAATAAAGGTTTTTGGAATAATCGTATTAGTTTTAGTAATAATACTAGTTTTAATTGTAGGAAGTATATTCTTTTTCATAAATAGTAAATTAAGTAAAATACAACAAGTTAATATAGATGAAAGTGATTTAGGGGTATCTTCACAAGTTGAAGAAAACTTATCTGATTATAGAAATATAGCACTATTTGGTATAGATAGTAGAGACAGTAGTTTAGGCAAAGGAAATAGAAGTGATTGTATAATAATAGCAAGTATAAACAATAAGACAAAAGAAGTTAAATTAATATCAGTATATAGGGATACATATGTAAATATAGAAGGACATGGATTAGATAAAATAACACATGCTTATTCATATGGAGAAGCTCCACTTGCGTTAAAAACTTTAAATGAAAATTTTGATTTAAATATAACAGAATTCGTAACAGTAAACTTTGATGCAGTAGCAGAAGCTGTAAATGCATTAGGTGGCATAACAATAAATGTTGAACCAGAAGAGGTTAACTATATAAATCAATACATTAATGAAACATCAGAAGTAACAGGTTTAGATACAGAAAAAGTAACAACATCTGGAAGTCAAACACTAGACGGAGTACAAGCTGTTGCATATGCAAGAATTAGATATACAGAAGGTGGAGATTATAAAAGAACAGAAAGAATGAGAACAGTTGTAGAAGCTATGGCGAATAAATTTAAGACAAAGAGTATAAGCGAAATGAATCAGATAATTGATCAAATATTACCAGAAGTATATACAAATATTACAGCAGGAGATATATTTTCACTATTACCAAGTATAGCTAGCTTTAATGTTACTGATAGTATAGGATGGCCTTATGAAACAAAAGGAATTACATTAGATAGATGGTATGGAGTACCAGTTACACTAGAAAGTAATGTAAAACAATTACATCAAGAAGCTTTTGGTGAAACAGATTATACGCCTTCAGACAAAGTGAAAGAAATAAGCAATCAGATTATAGAAAAAACAGGATATACAAATTAAAAAGCTTGAGAAAGTAAGGAAGAAGAAAAAAGATGAAAATAAAAATATTTAGAACGATAATATTACTATTATTGATAGGCACATTTTTTATAATATTTAGATTTTCTAGTCAAAATGGAACACAATCAAAAGGAATAAGTAAAAAAGTAACAGAAGTAATACTAGAGAAAAGTTCAAAATATAATCAGCTAGACAATAAGGAAAAGAAAAAGGTATTTAATAGAGCAAATGCAGTAATAAGAAAAATTGCTCATTTCTCAATATATACACTAGTAGGGTTATTATTAATGGGAATAATGACTAGAACAAAGTTAAAAGACAAAAGAAGAATATTAATAACTGTTGTAATTGGAATAATATATGCAACATTAGATGAATTTCATCAAAGTTTCTCTCCTGGAAGAACACCAAAGATAACAGATGTATACATAGATACATTAGGAGTAATATTAGGCATATTGCTAGTACTGACAGCAAGGGAAATATATAACAGATATATTACTAATAGATTACAAAGGGTGACAAAAAATGTCATATAAATACTATTTACAAAAACTGTATTATATAGTATAATGTGAGTGCGAAAAAAGTGGAAAAATGTATAATAATAGGGGGATAAAAAATGGATGTAAGAAGTGAGATTTTGTATGAAGATAGTAATATAGAAAATGTATCACTTATACCGATAAAATTAGAAAGAAATAGAATTATTGTCAAAATAGAAAAAATATTAAAAAGAGCACTAGATATTTTAGGTGGGATTTTTGGAAGTTTATGTTTAATTCCAATAACAATAGGAATATGGATAGCTAATAAGATAATAGGAGATAAAGGACCAGTTTTTTATACACAAGA
>CALYAB010000002.1 GCA_944393395.1 uncultured Clostridia bacterium | reverse complement strand
GAATATCAGGGGTTTCGCCAGCAGATGTATCAGTACTTTTAATCTATTTATCAGGAAAGTAGGTGTGATTCTTCTAACACATAAAATTGGTGCACGAATATTTCTTAGTTGTGGAAGCAAAGTGAGATATAGATAAGTTATACAAAGGAATAGATGCGGATTTTAAAATGTTATAAACAGAGAAAATGTTTAAACAATAAAAGAAAAAACTAACAGATTTAGAATTATCACAACAAATAAATTAAGTGTTTAGTATAAAAGGAAGGAAAAACGATGGATATAATAGAATTTTCTAATTTAATGAAAGAATATGGAAAAGAAATACAAATAAAGTTTACAGAGGAACAATTGCAAAAATTTTATAAATATATGAATATGCTAATTGAATGGAATAAAAAAATAAACTTAACAGCAATTATAGAACCCAAAGAGATTATATTAAAACATTTTATGGATTCATTAACAATATTAAAATATGTAAATGATAATGAAAAAATGCTAGATGTAGGAACAGGAGCGGGGTTCCCAGGAATACCAATAAAAATAATGAATTCTAATATGGAAATTACTTTATTAGATTCTTTAAATAAGAGGATTAACTTTTTAAATGAAGTAATAAACAAATTGGAACTAAAAAATATAAGTGCAATACATTCTAGAATTGAAGATTATGGCAAAAATAATAAATATAGAGAAAAATATGATATTGTTACTTCAAGAGCAGTAGCAAATTTAGCAACTTTATCAGAATATATGTTACCAATGTTAAAAATAAAAGGTAAGAGTATCTGTATGAAGGGATCAGATATTAAAGAGGAAGTGAAAAATAGTAAAAGGGCTATAGATATATTAGGTGGAGAAATTGTTAATATAGAAGAATTAGTACTTCCCAAAAGTGATAATAGAAGAAAATTAATTATAATTGAAAAAAAGAAAAATACGCCTTTAAAATATCCTAGAAAAGCTGGAATCCCTTCAAAAGAGCCACTTTAAAGAATCTGTAAAAATATAACACATATATCTTTAAAGAATTAAATATTAAATTGTAAGCAACATTCAAAAAAAGTCAAAAAAATTGTAAAATTTTATTGACTTTTTTTCTTTATTTATATATCATTATATTAGTAAAAATAAAAAACTACAAAGTAAAAGTTAACTAAAACAGGAGGCGGAAATTTTGGGAAAAATTATATCAGTAGCAAATCAAAAAGGTGGAGTTGGAAAGACCACTACAACAGTTAATTTAAGTACTATTTTAGCTAAAAAAGGAAAAAAAGTTTTATTAATAGATGCAGACCCTCAAGGTAATGCTACAAGTGGATTAGGGATAGAAAAAGAAGTAGAGTTTTCCACCTATGATATATTGGTAAATGATACAGAAATGAAACAAGCAATGCAAAAAACAATAATAAAAAATCTTATACTGTGTCCGTCAAACATGAGTTTGGCAGGGGCTGAAGTTGAATTAGTATCAATGATGTCAAGGGAACAAAGATTAAAAGAAAAACTTGAAGAAATCAAAGATGTTTTTGACTTTATATTTATAGATTGTCCACCATCGCTAGGATTAATTACATTAAATGCTTTTACAGCATCAGACAGTGTATTAATACCAGTACAATGTGAATATTTTGCATTAGAGGGATTAGGACAATTGTTAAATACTGTAAATCTTGTAAAAAAACATTTAAACAAATCAATAGTTATAGAAGGTGCACTACTTACAATGTATGATATAAGGACAAATTTATCAAATCAAGTAGTAAAAGAGGTAAAAAAATATTTTAACAACAAAGTATATAAAAATGTAATACCAAGAAATGTAAGATTAAGTGAAGCTCCAAGTTATGGAATGCCAATAACAGAATATGATCCAAGATCAAAAGGAGCAAAAGCATATATGAAATTTGCAAAAGAATTTTTAAAGATAAATGAAGAAGAGAAAAAAGCAAAACATATGATATAAAGGAGGAATTGTAAATGGCTAAAATGTCAGGTTTAGGAAAAGGGTTAGACGCTTTATTTGGACCAGCTCCAGAAGAAGAACAAATGAAAGAAAATGATGTACTAAAAAATTTAAAAATAGCAGAAGTTGAACCTAATAGAGATCAACCAAGAAAGAATTTTGATCAAGAGGCACTAGAAGAATTAGCAGGATCTATTAAGGAATATGGGTTAATACAACCAATTGTTGTAACAAAAAAAGATGGATATTATGGAATTGTTGCAGGGGAAAGAAGATGGAGAGCATCTAAAATTGCTGGATTAACAGAAATTCCTGCTATCATTAGAGAAGATGATGAACGAATAAACTCAGAAATTTCATTAATAGAAAATATGCAAAGAGAAGATTTAAATCCATATGAAAAAGCATTAGGAGTAAGAACATTAATTGATAACTATGGTTTATCACAAGAAGAAGTGGCTAAAAAATTAGGAAAAGGAAGAAGTACAATAGCTAATATAGTTAGAATTCTTAATTTAGAACCACGTGTATTAGAAATGGCAAAAGAGGGTAAATTAACAGAAGGGCATTGTAAAGCATTATTAGCTATTACAGATCCTGAAAAACAATACAAGACTGCTGTCCAAATGCTAGAAAGAGGAGCAACAGTAAGACAAGTTGAAAAAAAAGCCAGAGTAAAAGAAACCAAAGAAGAAGCAGCAAGAAATCATATATTATACAAAAGTATAGAAGACAACTTCCAAAATTTCTTTGGATCTAAAGTTAGATTAGACCCAGGAAAAAGGAGAGGAAAAATAATAATAGAATATACATCTAATGATGATTTAGAAAGAATCTTAGATTTAATAAAATAAAAATATGGAGGTTTTTATGGCGAGTATAATGGATTTTTTAAAAACAGATAATTTTTTAGTAGTGATGTCTGTTCTAGTAATATTATTAATAATAGGATTTATCATTATGATAATAAAACTTTCATCTATAAATAAAAAATATAAAACTTTTATGAAAAAGTTAGGAAATGGTGAAAATATAGAAGAAGATTTAGAAAATTATATTTATAGGGTAGAAAGAGTAGAAAAAGAAAATAATCAAATTAGAAATTTGATAGATTCTTTAGATAGCAACATGGAAAATTGTATTCAAAAAATAGGAATGGTTAGATATAATGCATTTAAAGATACAGGTAGTAACTTGAGTTTTGCTTTAGCTTTATTGGACGAACATAATAATGGCGTTGTTTTTAATGGTATTTATTCTAGAGAAATGTCTAATATATATGCAAAACCTGTAGAAAAAGGACAATCTAAATATACAGTTTCTGAAGAAGAAAAAGAAGCTATTCAAATGGCTGTGGATAGTAAGGAAATGTATAAGGTAAAGGAAAAATGAAAAATGTAAAAATTGGTATTGACAAATGTTCTTAAAAATGCTAATATAAATACTGTCGCTAGACATTTGTCATCTATATGGAGAGGTGGTCGAGTGGTTTAAGGCACCAGTCTTGAAAATTGGCGTGCGTTCATAGCGTACCGTGGGTTCGAATCCCACCCTCTCCGCCAAAAAAAATATGAGATAGGTAATTTTAGTATCTATCTCTAAATTATATAAAATAATATGTAGGTGTACCCAAGTGGTGAAGGGGGCAGTTTGCTAAACTGCTAGGTCGAGCAATCGGCGCGGAGGTTCGAACCCTCTCACCTACGCCATAAAATAGTATAAGGTTTCATAACTTTATACTATTTTTTTTATATTCTTAATAGAAAATTACATTTTCTATTAAGAATGTAAATATATGTAATATTTTTTCTAAAGACATGCTTGACAGAAAAAAATAATATGTATATAATCACATTAATATAAAAGGAGGTGAAAATTATGGCACGTATTCAAAATGTAGATTATGAAGCAATACCAGGGCAAGCAGCTCAAATAAGACAAATTGGACAAGAATTGAACCAAGAATTAACAACAGCATATTCAAATATCGCAAATATGCACAGTGTTTGGTATGGTAAAAGGTACAATTCATTAGTGGGAGAATTCAATAAAATAGTACCTCAAATTAATGAATTATTACAATTGGTTATAGGAGATTTTCCAATGACATTAGAAATAATTGCAAACAACTATTCACAGGCAGATACAGGGGCTAATGTAACAAGTCCACAAATTACTGCACCAAACAAAATAGCAGGAATACTACTTTCTGTTGATGTTGGAATGAGATTCCTAACTTCAGAAGTTCAAAATATACAAAGTCAAGTTTCATCAAACTTAGACAATGCAAAAGCAAAAATGGATCAAATACAATCAGTATATAATCAAATACAATGGCAAAGTGAGGCATCAGAAACATTCAAGGCAAAATTCACCAAATTAAAACTTCAAATAACAGAATCTTTTGAAAATATCAAATCTCAATTTACAAAACTTATGAATCAAACTCAAGAAGATATCCAATCTGCAGAAAGTTCAAATACAGTTGGATAATTGATATTGGTATAAATATTTTTTAAATAACTGCTTAAAGAGCAGTTATTTGAAAAGTATTTGTAAGATTATATATAAAAGGAGGTATTAGTAAAATGGCAGATATGAAATCAGAAAGTTTAAATCCTGAAGAAATGAATAAATATTTAAACAAACAAATAGAAGTATTATCTAATAATATAATAAAAAAGCAAAGAAAAATAGATGAGTTGAATACAAAAATTGAGAAATATAATGATAAATATATGAAAGTATTGCGGAACAGACCCTATATTACCAACTGTAGAGAATTTATTAACCAAAGCAATATATGAATGGGAGAATAGTTATAGAAGTAATAGCAAAGAAGCAATTGAAAAAAAAGAAGAACTAGAAGAGATAAAAGATACAGAGTACCAAGCGTATATTAAAAACAATATAGAACAGATAAAAACAGAAATAGGTGATAGAATAGTAGAACTTGAAGAAGAATTATCAAAGAATAAAAAAGAATTAGCTACTCTAAAAAGGCAACAAAAAGAACTTATGGCTAAATTAATATAGAATTTTAAAAGAGAAAAATTTTATAAAGGATAAATAAAAAAGAAAGGAATAAAAAAATGAGTACATGGGATGATATAGTTAAAAATCAACAAAACATAATAAATTCAATAAAAACATTAGGAAAAACAACATATATGTACACAGATGAATTTAAACAAGTTAGTGACTTATTAAATAATTGTAACAATAGCTTAAAAAAAATAGAAGATATTCTTCAAGATGCAAAAAAAATTGAAGTAGATGACAGTCAAAATATTAATATAAATGGTGATATAGCAGTAACTCAAGATAGTATTGATTCAATGATGTCAAAAATAAGAAAGATAATGGCGTGGATAAAAAACAAAGCAGAAGCATGGGAAAATGCTGAAAGACAAAATATATCTGCTGGTAGTGGAATAAGTAGTGGTGCAAGTGTTGGGGCTATGGGTGGCAGTGTAAGTTCAGTAGCTACTAATACATCTAGTAGTTCTGCTACTAGTCCAAGTAATTTGGAAAGTAAAGTACAAACACAAACACCTACAGATACTGAAGATTTAAATAAAGATATTAATCCAAAATTAGATGAAAATGTACCAGATACACAAGTAGAAGCAATTATAGGACTTTTATATGGAGAGAATCCAACACTTACGGATGATGAAAGGCAAAGTATTGCAGAAGCAATAGGGCAAATTAATAAAACTGGAATTCTTGAAGGATTAGATGAAGATACAGCAAATAAGATTACATCTCTAATAGTGAAGGATGCTTTAGAAGGAAAATTAGATTTAACAAATATAACAGCAGAAAGTTTGCAGGAATACATAGAAAGTCAACCAAGTATAAATATTAATTTAGAATTAAATGAATCTATTCAAAACTTTGACGAATTAATAAAAGAAGGACAATTAACAGAAGAACAAGTAAATTCTGTAATAAATAATCAAATTCAAATATATGATACAGATGCAAGTTTTATTGAAGCATATAAAAATGCTGGAGGAACATCAACAGATATTTCTAAAGTTGAAGCTTTTTATGATACAACAACTCAAACAATACATATGCGTAACACAGTTGATTCAACAGTAATAACAAATTCAATAATTTTAGCATTAGATGAGCCATTATTCTTTGATGAAATAACAGGAAAAGTAATATATTCTCAAACAGCTACAGACTTAGATTTCGGTGGTACTATAGAAGTTATTGATAAAAATAATAATACAGAAACAAATACACAAGTGGATTTAAATGATTCTATTACATCAGATACTCAAGTAAATGTAAATAATAATGCTGAAACAACAGAAACACAGGTAGATTTAAATGATGTTATTGGTGATACACAAACATAACCAAATAAAGATACAAATATATCTGAATAGATGATAAATAAGTAGGTGAAATATATATGGTAAGTGAAAAAAAAGAAGAAAGTAAGAACTTACAGGAGATTAATGAACTTTCATCAAAAATATTCGAAATAGCTAAACAAAAACTAATACAAGGAAAGATTAATTCAGATTTAGATATAGATATACAAAAGACAAAAGATGAATTAGTAAAATTATTAAACAAAGTAGATTTTATAGACGAGATAGAAGCTAAAAAATCTGTTTCTGAAGCTATGTTAGACATAGATTATATAAATAATTCAGAAGTTAAGGTTTTAAGTTTAAGATTAGGTCAATTATACAAAAGTCAAGAGAGATTAAAACTAGCTCATGAATAAACCGAGAATCTACTAAAGAGATAAAAAGTATATAAAGCGCAGAAGAAAAGGTGATGTTAATGCAACTAACATTAATAGGCAAAAATACTCTATATAAATTGTCTTTGCCAAGGGTAGTAGAAGGAAATTACTGGTTGACAGACCATAAAAAAAAGAATGAGAGAAAACTAATCAATGTAGAAGGAAAAAATGGAAAATGGCAACTGGTAAATAATCCACAAACAAAAATAATAGACTTAAAATTTATAGAGATAGATGAAAAAACTAATGGAATAAAAGTATATCAAGATAATAGAGATAAAGGAAAAACAATTATTTTAGAAGAGTATAAAATGTATGGTGTAACATTTTATAATTCTAAAGAATTGTTTATTCTTTGCTGTCTGCCAAGTTTTGAAAAAAATCTTGTACAACTGAATTTAAAAAAGAGAGAAGCTTTCCTTATAGGAAGAGATGCAAAAAATCCAATTTCGTATAGGAATAAGATGACTGCAAAAGTACATGCAAAAATATATTTATATGAAAATAATTGGATGTTAGAAAATTACGACAAAAATTTTGGAACATTTGTTAATGGAAAAGCAGTACCTGAAAAAACAAGAAAAATGTTATTTAATGGTGATGTAATCTTTATAATGGGATTAAAGATTATATTGATGGGTGACAAAATTTTTGTTAATAATCCAGAAGAAAATCTATATTATAATGGAGAAATATTTACATTAGGAAGTAGGAAAATCGACAGACCTAAACCAGACAACCAAGAAGAAAGATACATAGAAATGTATAAAGATGATGAATATTTTTCAAGAGCACCAAGAATAACAAATGTAATAGAAAGAGAAAAAGTAAAAATAGATGCTCCACCACAAGCTCAAGATAAAGAAGATATGCCACTTATTTTAACATTAGGATCTTCTATGTCAATGGGAGTTATTATGCTGGTATCTATGTATAGTGCAATAGATAGATCGATGAGTGGAGAGTCGTCTTCAAAGCAAACTGTTTTAACAGTAATTACAGCACTAGTAATGATGATAGCAATAATACTTTTTCCAATTTTAACAAATAGATGGAATAAAAGGAAAAAGAAGAAATACGAGGAAAAACGTCAAAAGAGATATAAAGAATACTTATTGAAAAAGAAAGAAAAAATAAATAAAATTATGCTAAAACAAAAAAGCATATTATATGAAAATAATTTATCACCTGAAGAATGTACGCAACTTATATTAAACAAAAGTGGGCGTTTATGGGAAAGAAGAATCGATGATTATGATTTTCTTACTGTTAGATTAGGAACAGGCGATGTAGAAACAGATATTGACATTCAATATCCAGAAGAAAGATTTATGATGGAAGATGACAATCTTGTTGAAATATTGAATGAAATAGCAGATACATCTAAAATAATTAAATCTGCACCAATTACAGTATCACTTGCAGAAAAAAACATATCATCATTAATAGTAAATAAAAATGAAAATATTGACAATTTTTTAAGAAGTTTAATTGTTCAATTAATTGCATTTCATAGTTATGAAGATTTAAAATTAGTATTTTTATTAGATAAAGATGAAAATCAAAATTTGGACTATGTGAAATTATTACCACATGTATGGGACAAAACAAAACAAATGAGATTCTTTTCATATGATAATGATGAAATGAAGGATATTTCTAAATATTTAGAAATAGAGTTACAAAATAGATTAAATTACAAAGACAAAAACTATAAAGGATTTAGACCATATTATTTAATAATTACTAATAATTATAAAAAAATAGAAAATCTAAAAATAATTACAGAAATTTTAAAAATAAAAGAAAATGTAGGATTTAGTCTTTTGTGTATAGCAAATGATTTATTACAATTACCAAATGAATGTAAAACATTTATTAACTTAGATATTCAAAATAATACAGGGATGATATTTGAAAACGAGATATCATCAACAAATCAAAAGCAAATAACTTTAGACAATTCAGTAAAAATATTCTTTGAAAGGATATGTCAAAAAATATCTAATATTCCAATAAAATATACAGAAACAGGAGGATATATGTTACCAACAAATTATTCATTCTTAGAAATGTATGATGTTGGGCGTATAGAACAATTAAACATATTGGAAAGATGGAATAGAAATGATCCTACATTATCGTTAAAAGCACCAATAGGGGTAGATACATCAGGGATGACTATATATTTAGATATTCATGAAAAATTTCATGGGCCACATGGTCTAATTGCAGGAACCACAGGATCTGGAAAAAGTGAGTTTATAATTACATATATATTATCACTTGCAATAAACTATCATCCAGATGATGTAACATTTATATTAATAGATTATAAAGGTGGTGGCTTGGCAGGAGCTTTTGCTAAAAGAGATGTTAAACTGCCACACTTAGTAGGAACAATTACAAATATAGATACAAATGAACTTCAAAGATCACTAGATTCAATACAAAGTGAATTAAGAAGAAGACAAGTAATGTTTAATGAAGCTAGAAATCTAACAGATGGTGGTACAATAGATATTTATAAATATCAAAAACTATATCATGACGGAATTGTTGAGAAACCAATACCACACTTATTAATTATATGTGATGAGTTTGCAGAATTAAAGCAACAACAACCAGACTTTATGGAAGAATTAATGAGTGTATCAAGAATAGGCCGTAGTTTAGGAGTTCATTTAATATTAGCAACTCAAAAACCAGCAGGAGTAGTAAATGATCAAATTCGTAGTAATAGTAAATTTGCAGTATGTTTAAAAGTACAAGATAAGCAAGATAGTACAGATGTAATTAAAAGACCTGATGCTGCAACATTAAAAACAGCAGGACAATTTTATTTACAAGTTGGAAATGACGAATATTTTGTATTAGGACAATCTGGATGGTCAGGAGCTTCATATTATCCTTCAGATATGATAGAAAAAAAGGTTGACAATTCTATACAACTTATATCTGATGTAGGAACGCCAATCAAACAAGTTGATGATACAGTACAAAAAGTTTTGGTAGACAAAGGTGAGCAATTAACTAATATAGTAAGATATTTATATTTATTAGGAAAACAACAAGAAATACAAACAGATCCACTTTGGTTAGATAATATACCAGAAACAATTTTTGTAAAAGACTTGAGAAAGAAATACCAAGTAAAAACTAAGCCAAATATTATAAAGCCAGTTGTTGGTGAATATGATGATCCATTTAATCAACGCCAAGGTGTAGTAACATTAAACCTTTCTAATAATGGAAATACAGTTATTTATGGAAATGCAGACAGCGGAAAAGAAACATTTTTAAGTACAATGGTATATGATTTAATAACAACACATACTAGTGAAGAAGTACAATTATATTTGTTAGACTTTGGAACTGAAGCGTTAAAAATATATAGAGAAAGTCCACAAGTAGGTGATGTTGTATTTATAAATGATACAGAAAAAATAAATAGATTCTTCAACATGATTCAAGAAAAAATTAGAGAAAGAAAAGACGAATTGCTAGAATATAATGGTGATTATGAATTATATCTAAAGACAAGTAACAAAAAAATGCCGATGATTGTAATAGTGATAAACAATTGGGATGTATTTTCAGAAACATATGGAGATGACTATGAAGATATGATTCAGGCTTTAGAAAGAGAAAGTACTAAATGTGGAATTGTATTTGTAGTTACAGCTAATGCATATAACTCAATGAGATATCGTTTAACACAAAATTTTAAACAGAAAATAGCATTACAATTAAATGATGAAAATGATTATTATAGTATATTTGATAAAGTTGGCAAAAAGAGGCCATCAAGCATGTTTGGTAGAGGGCTACTTGAAATGGATAGAGATGAAATATATGAATTCCAAACAGCTAAAATCTGTGAACCAGAAAAATATACAGAAAACATAAGAGAGAAAATTCAAGAATTAAAGAAAAAAATAACTGTAAATGCTGAACCTATAGCAATCTTACCAGAGATTGTAACTTTCAAAAGTGTAGAGAGTTCTTTAAAAGATATTTCAAAAGTGCCAATAGGAATAACAGAGAAAAAACTTAAAGTATACACATATAATTTTAGAAAAAGATTTGTGACTCTGATTATTTCAAAAAATACAGAAGATGCAGTACAATTTACAGCAAACATTTTAGAAGAGTTTAAAAAGCTAAAAAATGTTGAAACTATTATATTTGATGCAGAAAAAGCCTTAATAGAAGAAAAAATAGATCTAAAAGAACAGTACAATAAGCTTATTTCTGAGGTCGATAAAAATAACAAAAAACATAATATGTGTATAATTATTGGTATAGATAAATTCTTATCAGATTATAGTGACATTGCAATTAATTTTGAATCAAATATGAAACAATTAGAAGAAAATGGTAATTATAGTTTTATATTAGTAGAAAATGCAAACAAATTAAAATCACATGAGTTTGAACCATGGTATAAGAATTATATAACAAAAGAAGACGGTATATGGGTAGGAAATGGAATTGATAATCAATATTTGATTAATATAAATTCAAATAGAAGAGAACTAAAAAATAATTGTGGACGTAGTTTTGGATATATAATAAAAGATGGTATAGCAGTATTTATAAAACTTTTAGAAATGAAAGAAGACGGTGATGAGGATGAATAAAATATTAGTAAGTATATATGTTCCAGCATTAGAAGAAAATTATGATTTTTGGATTCCAATAAACAAAAAAGTATATAGAATAATCCTTTTACTTATTAAAATAATAAATGAAAGTAGTGGAGGATATTATAGGCCAGCTACTATGCCATTATTATATGACAAATTATCAGCAGAACCTTATGATATCAATAAAACTATAAAAGATAATGATATAAAAAATGGGACAGAATTAGTTCTTATATAGGTTAATAAGCAGTTGATACTTAATTCAACTGTTTATTAACATTACTATTTGTAACATTATTGTTCAGTGTATTACTTAAAAAATAATAATATATATCTTTGAGAAACATATTGAGCAAATAACATACAATCTAAACAGTAACAATATTTCATATAAAATAATATAAAAATCGACATATTGTATTGCGAAAATAAAAAAAATAAGGTATAATTAAATAGAGAAATATGTCTAAAAAGGATGGTGGTATAATGAAAAAGCATAGAAAAAAAATAATTTTTGCATTATTAATATATATAGCCATTATTCTTTTAGTAAGCAATGTATTAGCTATTTCTACCAGTAAATATAAACCAGATTCATTAACAGAAGTAACTGGGGCTAATAAATTTAAAAATATGGCAAATGATATTGTAGGAACAGTTAGAGTAATAGGCTCAATAGTTTCTGTAGGTGCATTAATTGTTATAGGAATAAAATATATTATGGGCAGTGTAGAAGATAAAGCTGAATATAAAAAGACGTTAAAACCATATGTTATTGGAGCAGTATTAGTTTTTGGTATAACTAATATTTTAGGAATTATACAAAATATGGTTGGGGATTTTTAAAATAAGAAAAGGAGGAGAGGCATATGAAAAAATTATTAATATTCACAATGATTCTTATCCTATTTCTTATTATTATATATCCAAACAATGTAAGTGCAACAGCGACATCATTAGATCAAATAATGGAAGGAGCAGATGATTTCATTGATGCTGGTGGTGGAGATAAAGATGTAGATAAGACAATTGACACCGATAGTTTGAAAGATACATCTGACTTTTTATATAATGTATTGCTAGGAATTAGTATGGTAGTAGCTGTAATAGTGGGAATGGTTTTAGGTATTAAATATATGACTTCTACAACAGAAGATAAAGCTGACATAAAAGAAACTTTACCAGCATATGTAATTTCATGTGTAGTTGTATTTGGAGCTTTTACTATATGGAAAATTATAGTAAATATAATTCAATAATAGGAGAAAAAATATGAAAATAATAAATTTTTTAAAGATTGTATTAGTTATAATTGTTTTTATAACAATGATAGTAACAATGGAAAGTGTTGTTAACGCTTGGTCGCTGAGTGACATAAAAGGAGATACCACTGGAACAGGAGATATACAATCAGCTGGAAATAAAGTAGTTCAAATATTGAGCACAGTGGGATCAATATTATCTGTAATTGTAATTATTGTTTTAGGTATAAAGTATATGATGGGTAGTGTTGAAGAAAAGGCAGAATATAAAAGTTCAATGTTACCATATCTAATAGGAGCAGCATTTATATTTTGCGCTTCAGGTATAGCAAAAATTATATATGAATTTGCAATTGATATATAAAAGTGCTATAATAAATAGTGATAATATACTAATACTTAAATTATAAGTAATATTATTATAAAAGGAGGAAAAAGCCATGAAAAAAACAGTAAAAATATTATTAATAATGTGTATGTTAATGACAATTTTAACAGTAACTGTAAATGCAGCAAGTGGTTCTTCTGGAGTTAACCCTGGTGGATATGTCGGTGGAGGAGCTGATGTTGGCTCTATAGAAGGTTTAGGTAATAAAATAATTCAAATAGTAAGTACAGTTGGATCAATTGCATCAGTTATCGTTTTAGTTGTTTTAGGTTTGAAATATATGATGGGTAGTGCAGAAGAAAAAGCTGAGTATAAGAAAACTTTATTACCATATTTAATAGGTGCAGCATTTGTATTTGCAGCATCAAGTATAGCAGCAGTAGTATTCAACTTCACATCAGGATTATCAGGATAGATGAAACATTAATAATTAGGGGTAAAAGACTTTTAAAAGTTTTACCTCTTTTTTTTAATACTTTTCTTTTATTTATGTTAAGAAGTGACTGTTACAATACTATTACATACAAATTACAATATAATTAAAATTGTTTTTTTTTGTAAAAATATATACTTTTAAGCGGATTTTATGTTATAATTATATATAATTGTAGTTAAATGTAAGGGAGTGAAAAACAAATGAAAACCTATGAAATTCCTAGAAATTATAAAGGAGAAAGTAGAATACTATATATTTTTTCAACTAAAGCATTAATTTATACAATAGTTGCTATGGGGATAGGATTAATATTTTATTTTATATTAGATGCTTTAGGAATGCAGATTGCTGGAATTATTTGTGATGTTATTTTTGGAGCTATAGGCTTTGTAGTAGGAACATTTAAAATTCCAGACACAAAAAAGTTTGAATTTGCCAAAAAGACAGGGGGAGAAAATATAGATGATGTTATTAAAAGATGGATAAAATTCAAGCAAAAAAAGAATAAAGTGTATATGTGGAAAGAGGAGGAAATAAAAGATGAACGAGAATCAAATAAGTAGCTTTCTTGCAATCGCATTAGCAATTTTATTAGTAATATTATTTGTATTATTAGCAGTATTTATTACTTTAAGTTTAAAAGAAAAAAATAAAGATAAGAAAAAAAGATATAATGAAGGAAAAAATTCATCAGAAGACAGTACACAAATAAAAAATGGAGTGGAATATAATAAAAATTCAATTTTTAGCTTTATGGAATTTGAAAAAATAGAAGATAATATGATAATAAAAAAGACTCGCCAAAAATATATCATGGTAATTGAATGTCAAGGAATAAATTATGACTTAATGTCTAACTTGGAGAAAAATAGTGTTGAGCAAGGTTTTTTGCAATTTCTTAACACATTAAGATATCCTATTCAATTATATGTACAAACTAGAACTGTAAATTTAGGAAGTAGTATTAATAGATATAAAACAAAAGTTAGTGAAATAAGAGACAATTATGTTAGAAGGCAAATGGAATATAATACAATGCTAAATTCAGGTACATATAGTCAAAAAGAGTTAAATGAAGCTAAGTTTGAATTAGTTAAAGTACAAAATTTATATGAATATGGATTAGATATTATAGATAATACAGAAAAAATGAATTTAAATAAAAACATATTAAAGAAACATTACTATATAGTAATATCACATACACCAGAAGAAAGTACTATTACAAAATATGGTGATGATGAATTAAAAAATATGGCTTTTTCAGACTTATATACTAAGGCACAGGCGTTAATAAGTTCAATTGGAGTTTGTGGTGTTTCAGGAAAAGTTTTGAATAGTGAAGAATTAGCAGAATTATTATATGTAGCATATAACAGAGATGAATCAGAAGTATATGACTTAGAAAAAGCTATAAAAGCAGGAGTAAATGAATTATATGCAACAGCTAAAAATGTACTAGATAAGAGAATGATAGAAATTAACAAAGAAATAGAGGCAAAAGCAAACATAAAAGCAAATGAAATGGCTATAGAGGCTATGATGAATCAAGATAAGGCAAGAAAAGTAAAGCAAAGAGAAGAACAAATGGATGAATTAATAGATGTAGTTGCAAAGAATTTATTAGATGAAAATGAAGAAATATTAGGGACAGACGTTGTTGAAGATGCAAAAGAATTAATTGATAACCAATCTAAATAGGGAGGAATAAAAATGTTTGGAAAGAAGAAAAAAACAGAAAATAAGCAACCAGAAAGGCAAGAAAAATATGATTTTTTAAGAAGAAAAACTATAAAAGAATTAATTGCACCAGCTGGGATTGATGCTAGCAATATAGATCATTTGGAAATAATATCTAATACTAAAAGATATGCTAGAAGTTTTTTTGTTTCACAATTGCCAAGAATGTGTTCTTTCCCTGAATTATTTAGAGATTTATATTTGTTTGGAGATATAAACACATCTATATATATAAATCCTATAAAAGAAGAAAGGTCACAAAATGAATTAAATAGAACTATAAATGAATTGGAAACTGAAAGAATTGTGGCAATGGATAAAGGAAATATAAATAGGGAAAGTACAATAGCACAAAAAAGATATGAAGCAGAGCAATTAAGAGACGAAATTGCAGCAGGATTTAATAAATTGTATGAAGCTTCAATTGTATCTACACTCTTTGCATACAATTTAGAAGATTTAGACAGAGATACAAATATGTTAATTACTGAAATGTCTAAAACATTAGTAAATATAAAAACAGCATGGGGAATGCAAGAAGAAGCTTTTCAATCTAACCTACCATTTTTGGAAGATAAAGTTAAAAAGACACATACTTTTGATAGAAATTCAATGGGAACAGTATTTCCTTTTACAACTTCAGAGGTAGGACATATTACAGGAGTACCAATAGGATTTAACAAACAAACAGGAACACCTATATTATTTGATAACTTTCACCCATCATTGACTAATTATAATATGGTTATATTTGCTAAATCTGGTGCTGGAAAATCTGTTACAATGAAAACTCTAGTATCTAGATCATCCGTTCTTATGGGAATAGAAAGTTTAGCACTAGATGCAGAAGGTGAGTACACAATAGTTGCAGAAAGTTTAGGTGGAATTAATGTTGTTATTAGTCCTAACTCTCAAACGATTATAAACTTATTTGATGTAGAAGTGGAAAGAGTTAGAGATGAAATAACAGGAAAAGAAAGAACAGTCCTAAACATTGAAAATAAAGTAGAGGACGTTACACAAGCATTACTTACAATGGCAAAAGGAAGTACAAGAAGTACAGAAGTTAATGAGCTTACAAAACAGATAATTGCAGAATCAGTAGCAGAAGAATATGCAAGTCTAGGAATTACTAATAATCCAAATAGCTTGTATAAATCAGCTAGTATGGGAATAAAAGGGAACAACTTATTTGAAAAAGAGAAAAAAGAAATGCCTACTATAGGTAGCTGGTATAGGAGAATTCAAGCTAAGGCAAGAGACAATAAAAACCCAGATTATCAATTCCATTATAGTTATTTGTTGAAAGTTATGAGACAATATGTAAGAGACTTTGATGGTCAGATGGCATATTTTGATGGACAATCTACATTTGAATTATTGGAGGGAGCTCCATTTATAAACTTAGATATTTCTCAATTAGAGGAAAGATTTGCAAGACCATTAGCACAACAAATATTACTTTCTTGGATTTGGGAAAAATTTGTAAAGAAAAACAGTGAAGATAGAAAAAAAGCTACACAAAAGAGAGTTTTAGTGGATGAGGCTTGGATGTTATTGCCATATCCAGAAGCTGTAGATTTCTTAAATAAGATGGCTAGACGTGCAAGAAAAAGAAATGTATCTTTAGCTATTATATCACAAAGATTTCAAGACTTTTATGAAAAACCTGAAGCACAGGCAGTTTTAACATCTTCTGATACAAAATTATTTTTAGCTCAGGATAAGGCAGAAATACAATATTTAAAAGAAGTATTTAAATTGTCAGAAGGAGAAGCAAGCTTTTTAGTTACTT
This sequence comes from uncultured Clostridia bacterium, assembly GCA_944393395.1. GTDB lineage: Bacteria > Bacillota > Clostridia > TANB77 > CAG-508 > CAG-269. Next base: position 38,750 of record CALYAB010000002.1, on the reverse strand, counting down.
GTCAAAAAGGTGAAGGATTATTAAAAGTTGGAGCTGATACGGCAATATTAAAGATTATACCAACGAGAAAAGAATTTGAATTTGTTGAAACAAATTTAAATAAGTTAGCACAGAGAAAGCAAGATTAATAGTTGGAGGGAAAAATGAAAATTTTTGAGAACCAATCAATTTGGAAAAAAATCGTAATAGCAATCTTAATAGTAATGGGCTTCCAATTTTGTTTTTCAACACCAGTAAGAGCTGAAGATGAGGGCCTTGGAGACATACTGTTAAATCCTATAATGGCGTTACTGGTAACTTTTGGAGATCGGAATATTAAATCTTATACATCAAGGAGTTATGGGACAAAGTACAACGGAAATAAGAATAGACCTGGACGTAGGAATATTGGCAAAAATAGGTAAAGCACTATTAGCAGCAATTGCAATAGGTTTAATAGTAGTGGCTGTTATCTTTTCTGGAGGAATAGCAGCTATATGGGGGGCTGTTAAAGGTGTAGTTAGCGTTTTACTTGCAACTGGATTAATGAAAACAGTAGTAACAGCTGGTGTGACGATTGCGGCCGTCGCATACGGACAAGATGGCTTTACAAAAGAAATGATGTTACCATTATATTCTATTTCTCCAGAAGAAATATTTAAAGGAGACATATTACTTTTTGATGTTGACTTTTTTAATCCGATAGAAAATTATTATGTGAGGCTAAAAGATGGTACAATTTATAATATAGCTGATTATGATGATGATGAATTACTTGATAAAATTGGAGATAAAGAAATTAGTTGCTATTTTTATCGTAAAGATGGTAAAGAAGTATCAAAGAGTAATTATAGTGATGACGATTTTAATAATGATTTAGCTGATGGAGAAATAATAAGAACTTCTAAGCAAAATTCATCATTAGTACTCCAAAAACTTGTCAGTCAATGGTATAATGCAATACGAAATATAGCAATTGTTTTATCTATGTCAGTGTTGTTATATATAGGAATACGAATGTTGTTATCTACAGTATCACAGGATAAAGCTAAATATAGGCAAATGTTAGTAGATTGGGTAGTAAGTTTATGTTTGTTATTCTTTATGCATTATATAATGGCATTTTCATTAACTGTAGTAGATAAAATTACAGATATATTAAATGTATCTTCAAATAAAACTGGTAGAGTAGTTATATTAGAAGATGATAAAGAAGAACAAATTAGTAAAACGTTAACAGATGATGATGAATGGAAAGGTTTTAAAGATAATGTAAATGAAGATACAGATCCTAAACAGATAATGTGGAATACAAATTTGATGGGAGTAGTAAGAATAGGGGCTCAAATGCAATATGGTGATTCTTCATTTGTAGGTCTAGGATTTGCTTTCTTAATATTAGTATTTTATACAGTATATTTTGCATTTGTCTATTTAAGAAGGTTATTGTATATGGCGTTTTTAACTATGATAGCTCCACTAGTTGCATTAACTTATCCAATTGACAAAATAAATGATGGTCAGGCACAAGCTTTTGACAAGTGGTTAAAGGAATATATATTTAATTTACTACTTCAACCATTGCATTTATTATTATATACTGTTTTAGTAACATCAGCATTTGAATTAGCAGGGGAAAATGTATTATACAGTATAGTCGCAATAGGATTTTTAATACCAGCTGAAAAACTTATGCGTTCTTTCTTCGGATTTGAGAAAGCCTCTACACCTGGTTCTATGGCAGGAGCAGCAGTTGGAGCAGGTTTAGTAAGTTCTGGTATACAAAAACTATTGCATGGAGGACCTCATTTTGGAAAAAATAGTGGAGACAGTTCAGATGATAGTGGTGCTAGCTCATCTCCTAAACTAGGATATCATGATGATATTAATATAGGAGATATATATGGAGATAATGGAGCAGATGAATCTGGAAGTTTAGGTGGCCCTGGAGGTTTAGGCGGCCCTGGAGGTTCAGGAATTCCAGAAGGAGGCTATAATTATGATAATAGTGAAAATAATGTTCCAACAGTAGATACGTTAGCTGGTTTAGACAATAGAAATAATCTAGAGGATGTTTATAATAGCTCAGACATAAGGGGCATTTCAGATTCAGAACTAGAAAACAGAGCACGTGGTAGAGGAGAATATAGTGCGATTGGAACACTTGGAACAAAGTTTTTAGGGACTAAAGTAGGGGCACCAATTAGAGCTATAAGAGGGGCAACAGGAAGAATAACAAGAGGAGTATCTGGAAAAGTTGGACAAGCAAGAAGTGCAGTAGGAAGAGGAATAGATACTGTAGCTAATACCAAAGTTGGAAGAGCGGCAGGAAGAGCAGCTGATTTCTTAAGTAATTCAAAAGAAGGAGAATTTGTAAAAGGAGTAGGAAGAGTTGCAAAATATACAGCTAAGCAAGGAGTAAGAAAAGCTATAAAAGCAACACCTAAAGTGGTTGCTGGAGCAGCGGCAGGTGCTACATTAGCACTAGGAGGTGCTGCATTAGGAATAGCTACAGGAGACCCAAGTAATATACTAACATATGGAGGAGGTTTAGGAGCAGCAGGTGTAACATTAGGAAGTGGAGTTGCAGGAAGTTTGACAAATAGACCTAAATCAGCAACACAAATAGCTAGAGAAAGAGCTTTTTATGGAGATAAATATGATGAACATAGAGAAAAACAAGAATTAGATAAATTAAAAAGAGATCCTCAAGTAAGAGAAAAATTAGAAAAAGAATTATCTCCAACACAAGTTAAGAATTTAGTAAAAGGAGATAATCCTCTTATAGATCAATATGCAAAGAATGGTATTACAGATGTTAAAGATATAATTACAGCAGAAAAATTAAAAACATCAAAAATGACAGTAGATGGAAGACAGGTAAATGTAGCTAATAATACAGAACATGCTATAGCAATAGTGAAAGACGCAGGAAGAAGAGGAGATTTAACAAAAATGAGTACAAAAAATAGAAATGAAATTTTACATGATGATATGAAAACTCTTGAAGCAAGGGGGCATTCTAAAGCAGCGTCTGAACGTATGGCTAAGCAACATAATGCAGCAATGAACACAGCTTGGAAAATAAGGAATAAATTATAAAAAGGAGGGACTATATGGTTATAAATCAATAAATGCAATATTATGATTTGTGACCATATAGTTTTTATCATAAGGAGGATATAGTGAAAAATAAGAAAAGAGCAATAATAATTTTAATAATTATTGTATTAATATTAGTTGCTATAATAGGATTAATTTTAGTGCAAAGTAATAATGGTGAAGAACAGGAAGATATTGATTTGCACGAGAATGTGGATAGTAGTGAGTCTTCAGATAAAGCTTTTTCAGAAATAAATAATCATGATATTTATTATTCTGTAAGAGGAATTTTAGATAATTATATATCAATGATAAAAGAAATAAATGGAGATCAATACATAGAGTTTGGAAAATTAGAACAAGCACAAGATGAAGCAATTTCAGAATTAAAAAATGAGGCAATACAAGTATTGTACAATACATTTGATAGTGCATATATAGAAGAATGTGGGATTACAGAAGATAGTATAAATGAGTTAGCTGAAGGATATAAGCAACAAGGAGATTATAGTACTGAAGTAACATATAGTTTAAATATAGAAGAAATGTATAATGCAGATTTATCAACAAATATAAAATTAATTTTATTAAAAATAAAAATTAATGAAAAAGAATCAAATATGATGATGAAATTAGATTTACAAAATAGTACATATTCTATTTTTGGACAAGAATATATAGAAAAATATCAATATAATAAAGATACAGAAATTACAAATATCAAAGTTAATAGTGAATCAGTACAATCAAATGACTATAATAATTTTGACTTTGTAAACACAGATGAAAAATATATAGTAAATCAACTTTTTTCAGATTATCAAAATTATTTAGTAAATAATATACAAGCTGCATATGAAGAATTAGATGAAGAATATAGAGAAAAGAAATATGATAATTACGAAGAATTTGAATCATATGTATCAGAAAAAAGCGAAGAGATATCAGAGTCATATTTAGATAAATATTTAATTAATCAATATGATGAATATGTAGAATATGTATGTCTAGATGAAGATGGTAATTATTATATTTTTATTGAAAGGTCAATTACAGATTGCAGTGTAATATTAGATACATATACAATAGACTTAAAAGATTTTACAGATAAATATAATTCTGGTGATAAACAAATAAAAGTTGGAATGAATATAGAAAAGATTATTAGTGCAATAAATGACAATGATTATAAATATATATATAACAAATTGGATGAAACATTTAGAAATAATACTTTTGGAAATGTTGACAACTTAGCAAATTATATCAAAGAAAACTTTTATGAAAATAATGAAGCAGAATATGATAGCCTAGTTCAAGAGGGAGATACATTTATATATGAATTAAAACTAAAAAATGCAGACAATGACACTGAAGAGAAAGATGTAACTATTATAATGAAGTTATTAGAAGGTACAGATTTTGTAATGTCATTTAGTAATACATAAATAGAAAAAATGTTATAAAACACATTATTGTATAGGGAGATTATGATATGAACAGATTAAGAAGATGGTATAATCAAAATACAAAAAATATATGGATATTAGTAGGAGTAGTTGCTATTATAATAATTGGAATACAATTAGTTAACTCATTTTATAAAAGGGAAAACGAAGAGCTGTTGAATAATACAGTAGAACAAAACACAGATATAAATAGTAGCTATAATAATATAACTATAGGAGATGAAAGATCTTCTTTAACAGGAGATAAGTTATCAGAAGGGCAAAAAACTGAAATAGGAACAATAGATCAATTTATAAGCTATTGCAACGAGCAAGATATAGAAAGTGCATATAATTTATTAACAGATGAATGTAAAGAAGAAATGTATCCAGAATTGCAAAATTTTCAAAATAGTTATTATGATGAAGTTTTTGCGGGGGCTAAGAAAAATGTATCTGTTGAAAATTGGACAAGTAATATTTATAAAATAGAAATAAATGAAGATTTTTTATCTACAGGAGTATATTCAAAAGAAAATACTATGCAAGATTATATAACTGTTGAAAAATATGAAGATGAATATAAATTAAATATAAATGGATATATAGGAAGAAAAGAAAAAAATGATGAAAAAGAAGAAAATAATATAAAAATGACAGTAAAAGAAGTAAATTCATACATGGATTATGAAACATATAAAATAGAAATTACAAATAATTCAGAAAATACAATATTATTAGATGATGGAGTAGATATAAATGCAATGTATATAGAAGATACAAATGATGTTAAATATTCAGCGTATACTCATGAAATAAATAGTGCAGAATTAAGAGTAAGTCCAAGGGAAACTAAAACGATTAGTATAAAATATTATAGCAGATATATTTCTAGTAAAGACATAAATAGATTGGTTTTTTCAAGAATGGTTCTAGATTATGATTCATATAGCCAATATACAAACAAAAGTGCATATACTGATTATGGGGAATTTAGAATTGAAATATAATAATTAATTATAGGAGAAAAGAATGAGTGAAAATTTAATACAGAGAGTAGTAGGAAAAATAAAAAGAGTAATTGGTAGAATAACAAAACCATTTCTAAAAATCACTTTAGTTGTTTTTTTAATAGTTGTAATTATATTTGGTGGAGCAACATATGTTGTAAAAAAAGATGATGGGACATTTAAAGAAGGGGATTGGTCTAATACACAATATGGTGCATCACAACGTAATAGTGGTGTTTCCATTGGTAGTGATGGAAAAATAACCGCTAATATGACAGCAAAAGAATTATGGGAAAAATTACTTGATGAAGATAGTAGAGTTAAACAATATTTATCAAATGCAGAAGAATTATTAAAATTGATGAATGCAGAAGTAATTACTCAGTACTTAGACACTAGACCTAACCCAGATGAAGAAATTGATTGGGATAAGTTAACAGATATAACCTCTAATGATATTCAGGGAATTATCAAATTAAAAAGAGCAACAGATGATGGAAAAACTTCTACAATGACTTATGTTGATCCAGAAACATTTCAAAAATACATAGATGATTATAATAGTAGTGGAAGTGAAAGTGCTAGGGATAAAGCATTAAGTCATTTTACTCTTGAAAAGACAACAGTAGCTTCAACAACAGGTCAAATGCAAACAATAGATGGAGTAGACATGGAGACTTTAACTACTAATGGAAAAGTAACGTTTTACAATGGTGATGGTTCTGCTATGGAAGGTGGAAGTAATAATGCTTTAGGATGGGCTTTGGAAGATGGACAAGTAGCATGTAAAAAAGGATATGTTCCATATAATAGTGTTATATATATCCAAACAGCAGATTCAGGAGAAGGATCATATGCAAATGGTAAATTCTTTTATGTAACAGATACAGGTGGAGGACTACAGGATGATCAAATAGATGTGTATGCAAAAGTAAGCGCAGATAAATTGCTTGCTTCACCATATGGTACATATAATGGAGCAACAATCTCTTTAGTTGAAGAAAATGTGTCATGGGAAGATTATAAAAGTAAATATTACAACAAGACTTTAAAAGATGATAGTAGTGATAATGATAATAACAGTAGTAGTGATGATAGTAGTAGTAATAAAACAAATAGTGAAGGGAGTTCAAAAAATAGCAGTAGTTCTATATTAAAATGGCCTACAGATGTAACTACTGTAACATCAAATTTTGGTGGTAGAAATGCACCTACAACAGGAGCTTCGACTAATCATAAAGGTATAGATATAGGTGTTTCTGTAGGTACCAATGTTTATGCATGTGAAGCAGGGACAGTAACTACAGCAGGACATAGTAGTTCGGCTGGAAATTGGGTAGTAATAGATCATGGTAATGGGTATATAAGTAAATATATGCATAATAGTGAATTAAAAGTATCAGCTGGAGATAAGGTAGAAAAAGGACAAATTATTGCTTTATCTGGAAACTCGGGAATTTCAACAGGACCACATTTACATTTCCAGATAGAATATAATGGAGAGGCAGTAGACCCACTTTCATTTAAATATGATAATGGTATGGGAAATGGTACAGGAGGAATAGGAGGAAGTTCTGGAGATGCATCAACAACTCAATATTATGCGAAAGTTGCTACTTGGACGGAAACAACAGTAAAAGTTGAAACGAATGATCCAGAAGTAAAGGAGTATTCAGAGACTACTTATAATATGACAACAACTAATATTAATTATCAAGAATTAGTAAAAGCATATACAATGCCATTTGAATTCTTATGGGATATATTAGTTGTTACACAAGATAAAGATTTTGTAATGGATTTAGCAGATTTAGTATATAATAGTAAAATAGAAATAACTGTACATGATAACTTAAGTGTTAATACACAGGAAGATAAATATGTATATACAAGAAAAGAAAAAGTAAGAACAACAAAAGCGAATGTATCTGTATCATATCAGGGAGGTTCAGAGAGCTTTTCAAAAACAAGTGGATTCCAAGACAAAGTATATGATACAAAATGTGAAACAACTAAAACAACAATTACAAAGGTAAATACTTTAGATATAGCTTTAACTAAAGCAGATGTATGGATAGTAGATTATGAAAAAGAATACAAATATGAAGGAGAGAAAAAGGGAAAACCTCAAACAGGTGATGCTGAAAAAATAGATAATGTAGAATATGAGAAAAGTGATAGTATAAATACAGATAGAAATGGTGATGGAGCAAGTTTCCGACAGCAAAAAGAATCGGAATGTAGGAGCGAAGGACGTCAAAATGTTACATCTTCTCTTACAAGTGTATCCTGTGATGTTTGGAAAGGTGTATATGACATAACAGAACAAATAACAAATACAACAGATACAAAATTATATACTTCTTCACCTGGAGTGGTAGAAGAAAAAACAGACAAAAAAGCAAAAGAACCTAATTTTGTAAATACTTTACTAAAAATTAGTAATTTAAAAGCTAAACGTTACTTAATAGGAATATCAGGTGGTGGATGGTGGTTAATTGACATATTAGCAGGAAATGAAAGTACAGCTGATATGGTAGATTTAACTAAATATTTACTATACAAAGCTTCAGGCAATTCACAATACTGGGATCCAGACACACCATTTGATTTTAGTATATTTGATCCAGATAATTTTGCTTCAAATTCAGGAGGCACAAGTGGTATAGACGGTGTGCCAGGACAAATATATGATTTCTTATTAGGAAAAGGTGTACCAGCGATAGGTGCGGCAGCGATTGTAGGAAACATTCATTTTGAAACTGGAGGAACATTTGATTCAAGTTTAGTAAATGGAATAGGTGCTTCTGGATTGTGCCAATGGTATCAAGGAAGACTTAATACTTTAAAAAGTTTTGCAACTAGTAGAGGGAAAGATTGGACGGATGTAGAAACACAATTAGAATTTTTATGGAAAGAATTAAATAGTTCATATAAAAGTGTAAAAAATGTAATTATGAGTGCAACAACTGAAAGTGATTTAGAATATGCTACATGGTATTTTGGAAGATATTATGAAGTGTATTTTACAGGAACATGGCCGGCATCTAAAAGTAAATCAGCAAAAAGATATGAATATGCTCAAAAATATTATGAACAGTATCAAAAATATGGTACTTCAGCAGGAGGAACAGTATATTATCAAGGTGATTATGCAAATGTAGCATATGGAAATAGTACCATAGCTAAAAGTGGATGTGGCCCCACAGCTTTTGCAATGGTGGCAAGTGATTATACAGGCAAAAGGATAACGCCGGCAGATGCAGTTGCATGGTGTGGAAATAAATATTATTCAAGTGGTGCTGGTACTAGTTGGGCATATTTTACAGCAGCAGCAAAACACTTTAATTTACCAGGTAGTGTTATAGAAACAACGAATATAGATACAGTAATTGCAAACTTAAGAAATGGTAATCTAGTAATTTGCTCTCAGGGGGCAGGATTATTTACATCTGGAGGACATATAATAGTATTATCATCAGTAGATTCTTCTGGAGGAATAAAGGTAAGAGATCCAAATAGAAAAAATGCGGTAACTAAAGGATTTAATAATAGAACGTTTACAAAAGAAGAAATAGATGCAGCGGCAAAGAATTATTGGATATATAAACGAAATTAAAGGAGCAATAAAATGAGTAAAAAAAGTTTAATTATTATTATGCTTATAATTTTAATAATGATTATAGTAATAATAGGTTTTCTTGTATTCTATAAAAAAGATAATAATAGTATAGAAAATATAACTAACACAAATATTCAAGAAGAAATAAATGAAAATACGGAAGAGGATGATATTACAAATGAAGAAGAAAGCGGAATAGAATATAATGAAAGTCAATTAGATAATTTTGAAATAGATATACAGGGAATGACAGATGAAATTATAAGTAAAATTCAAAATTATGATGATTTTATATTAAAGCTTAAAGAGTATATTTATTTAAATGGATTAGTTGATGCAGATCAAATAACTGTAACTTCATATGATGAAAATGAAAGTGAATTAAAGCTATATTTAGAGTTAAATGATTCAAATAAAACTCAACTGGTCGTAACGATAGATAAAGAGGATCAACAATATACATTTGAACCAGATTAAATTTTGGTATTGATAAAAAAGAGAGAATATGATATTCTCTCTTTATAAATATATAATAAAGGAAGGATTTTATGATAGAAATAAAAAATATATCAAAATCTTATATAAAAGGTGACAAAATAATTGACAATATGAACTTAGAAATTAAAGATGGAGAAATAATGGGATTTCTAGGTCCAAATGGTGCAGGAAAAACAACAGTTATAAAAATGATAACGGGAATTTTAGAAATTGATAGTGGAGATATTTTAATAGATGGAGATAGCATAAAAAATAATCCATATAAAGCAAAAGAAAAACTTGGATTGAATTCAGACAGCCCAGATATGTTTTTAAATTTAAAGGGAATAGAATATTTAAACTTTATAGCAGATATATATAAGGTTGGTACTGAAGAAAGAATAAAAAAAATCAAAGAATTATCAAAGAAATTTGATATGGAATTAGCGTTAAATGAGAAAATAGAAAGTTATTCTCATGGGATGAGACAGAAAATAATGATAATTGGAGTTTTATTGCATAATCCTAAAAACTGGATATTAGATGAGCCAATTACGGGATTAGATCCAAAAGCAATATATGATTTAAAAACTATGATGAGGGAATATGCACAACAAGGGAATGTAGTGTTTTTTTCAACACATATATTAGAGGTAGCAGAAAATTTATGTGATAGAGTGGCGATTATAAATAAGGGAAAAATATTATTTGTAGGTAATATTAATGAATTAAAAAGTAAAATGAAAGAAAATAATTCTTTAGAAGATTTATTTATGGAGATAATAGAAAATGATTAAAAATATAATGTTATTAACAAAAAGTTCAACTCTAGATTATATAAAAAATTTTAATTTAATAGATAAAAAGACAAAAAAATTAAATAAAAGATCTATATATGTATGGATGATAATAATAGTAGCATTAGCAATGGCTTTCTTGAGTAACTATATATTAGGTATACTAAGAGATTATGGACAAACAGAGGTGTTTTTAGATAATATTTTTGCATATATGACATTAATTATGTTTATGCAAGTGATAATATTAAGTATGAATATATTATATTTTTCTAAAGATATAGAGTATTTTTTACCGCTACCAATAAAACCTCAAGAGTTATTATTATCAAAAACAAATACTATTCTAAACGTATTGTATACAACAGAAATAATATTTATGCTTATACCATTAATTTTATATGGAATGTCGACTACAGCTGGTTTTACATATTATTGTACTATATTTTTAGTATTGCTACTATTACCTATATTTCCAACTATATTGGTTAGTATTATAGCATTAATAATAATGAAGTTTGTAAAAAGAATAAAAAATAAAAATAGATTCCAAACAATGATAACGTCCTTTTTTATGATTATAATAATGTTAATAGAAACTTTTTTAATAAAATGGATAATGTCAGATAATGTTGATTATGGACAAATAGATATTAATCTTAAAACTATATCACAAAATATAAATAATACTATGGTAATAGTGAATCCTTTAATAGATATTTTAAAGCAAGAAAATATATTTGGTAACTTATTAAAAATATTAGCTTTATATATAGTAATGTATGGTGTCTTAATATATATGGGCAAAAGAATATATATTAAAAATATATTAAAGACAAATACATATAGTAAAAGTAAAAGCAGAAAAAAGATTAATTGGGAAAGTAAATGTAGACAGCGAAGCATAATAAAATCATATATGGAAAATGATTTAAAAGGTTTGTTTAGAAGTGCTATATGTTTTATGCAAACAGTTTATCCAGTTTGTTTAGCTACTGTTATGATAGTTATATTATCTATATCATTTAAATATTCTTTGATGCAAAATAATAAAGAAATGTTTGATTTGTTGAATGGACTTAACTTAACAATAGAAGGAGTGGCTATTATTTTAGGGGTTTTACAAGTATTGTTTTCAATTTCGAATATTTCTATTTCAGCAATTTCTAGACAAGGAAAAAATGCAGTATTTATGAAATATATACCAATAAGCTTATACAAACAGTTTATATTGAAAAATTTATTACAAGTTATATTAAATACTATAATTTCGATTATAGTGATAGTACTATCAAAAGTATTATTTCCTAATATATCTATAGTTCAAATGTTATGTCTTTTTGTCATAACTACAGTTGTTAGTATATTAAATAGTTATTTAATGTTAATAGTAGATATAAAAAGACCAATATTAGATTGGGATACAGAAATTGAGGTACTAAAACAAAATGGAAATAAAATATTTCAATATGTATGGACAATTATTGTAGTAATATTATTAATGTATATAGCAAAAGCTTTTAAAAATATTAATTTGTATTTAGCTGTATTAATAACATTTTTAATTTTTGCAATATTATTATTTATAGCAGATAAATATGTAAGAGTACAGATTAAAAGAAATAAATTATTTAAAAATGTAATATAATTTTGTTATTATATAAATAAAAGAACCCAAAATTAATTATATTTGGGTTCTGATTTAATTAAAAAGATTTATAAAAATATTTCCAATATAGTGAAATACAAAATTATTATTGTATAAATTTATAAAATAATTTTGTATAAAAGGAATGTGCCACAAAATGTATAAAATAAGAATTACAACAATAATAGAAATAAGACCTTTAAGATAATCTGAAAATGATTTTTTATACTTGATTTTATATCCTCTATTTTTTAAATCTTGTATATAAGCGTCATGATATGCTTGTTGTCTAGCACGGTTAACTTCATTTTCATATTCTAAATCTCTTTTATATCTTTTTTCTCCTGTATTTTGAGGTGTATTGTATACATTATTATACATATTGTTATTTTGAGTAGTTTGAGAATTAGTTTGTTGTCTATGTAAATTATTTAATTCATTTTTTAATATTTGATTTTGTTTATACATTTCTTCATATTGTTCTTGAGAAATATTATTATCCAGAATATTTTGATCATATGATGCTTTTAGTTGAGGATTTGACAATGTTTGATAAGCTTCATTTATTATTTTAAATTTTTCTTCAGCTTCTTTTTTATGTGTTTCATCTTGTAAATCAGGATGGTATTTTTTTGCCAAAGTTTTATAGGCCTTTTCTATGATTTCTGGCGAAGCATTTTTATCTATTTGCAATATTTCATAATAATTTTTATCCATAATAAAACAATCCTTTCTACATAATAATAACATAAAAAATTTAATGATTCAATATAAAATTTTTGTAAGATATCACAGTTTTACAAAAAGCATATATTACACTAGGTAATAAAATGAAAGTAGGTTTAAGTTTATCTGGTGGGGAGTAAAAGGTGCGGCACATACAGGTGTAGTAGTGGGTTAAAAGAAGTATATAATAAAAGATAGAGAAATTCACAAAATCCTCTATCTCTTAATATAAGTAAATAAATAAATTTTACTTATTTATTTTCTCAACTTCATTAGTTGATTGTTTATGTGGCTCTGGCACAATTTCATTTTCTTTTTCAATAGCTTTTTGTCTATTTTGTTTTGCTTTTAGGTTATCTTTAGCAACAGTCATTAATAACTTAATTCTATTTGCTTGATTAGTCTCGCTAGCACCTGGGTCATAATCAACAGGTGAAATATTAGCATTTGGGTATTTTTCTCTAATTGTTTTTATAACACCTTTACCAACTACATGATTTGGTAAACAAGCAAATGGTTGAACACAGATAATATTTGGGATATCATGTTCTATGTATTCTATCATTTCTGCTGTTAAGAACCAGCCTTCACCAGTTTGATTTCCAATAGATAATACATCTTTTACTTTTTCTTCTAAGTGCCAAATATCACAAGGTGGTAAATATCCTTTTTTAGAATTTGCTAAAGCTATTTTCATATCTTTTTCTAATATATCTATTAATTTTATAGCTGCTTTCATAATTTTTGAAGAAGTTTTATTTGTATTTAATAGATTATTAAATGTAATTTTATGTGTAGCCATAAATTTAACAAATCCCATAAAGTCTGGTAATATTACTTCAGCACCTTCTTTTTCTAATAAATCTGCAACAAAGTTATTTCCAAAAGGATGATATTTAATTAAAACCTCTCCAACGATACCAACTCTAGGTTTTTCAATTGTTGTATCTAATTCTATTTTTTCGAAATCATTTACAATATCATAAATACTTTGTTTAAATTCTTTATTTGTTGATTTTTCAAGTAGTTTTTTACATTTTTCCATCCATGTATCAAATAATTTTTGTGTTTCACCTTTGTTTTTTTCATAAGCTCTATTTTTAGTTAACATTTTTTGTAATAGATCACCATATAATATAGTTTTTAAAAGACGTTCTATTAATGGTACTGTTATTTTAAATCCAGGCATTTTTTCCATACCAACAATATTAAATGAAATAACTGGTATATTTTCAAATCCTGCATCTTTTAAAGCTTTTCTTATAAATCCTATATAATTTGTTGCACGGCACCCTCCACCTGTTTGTGACATAATTAAAGCAGTTTTATTTAAATCATATTTACCAGATTGAAGTGCTTCAATCATTTGTCCAGTAACTAAAATTGAAGGATAACAAGCATCATTATTAACATATTTTAATCCTGTTTCAACAGTTTTTTGAGTACATTTTCTTAATAATTCTACTTTATATCCAGTAGATTTTACGGCAGATTCTAGCAATTCAAAATGGATTGGTGCCATTTGTGGTATTAAAATTGTATAATCTTTTTTCATATCTTTTGTAAATATTTTTTTATGTTGTTCATAATCACCAGTAGCATTATTTTCTTTTTTCTCTTTCTCACGTTTATTCATACTAGCTAAAAGAGAACGTATACGAATTCTAACTGCGCCTAAGTTATTAACTTCATCTATTTTTATTAAAGTATACATTTTATCATAACTAGATAAAATTTCTTCAACCTGGTCTGTTGTAACAGCATCTACACCGCATCCAAAAGAATTTAATTGAACTAATTCTAAAGAGTCATGTTTACCAACAAAATCAGCTGCTGCATAAAGTCTTGCATGATATACCCATTGGTCAACAACTCTAATTGGTCTTTTAACTTCTGTTTGATTTGAGATACTATCTTCTGTTAATACACATAATCCTAATGATGTAATTAATGTATCAATACCATGATTAATTTCTGGATCCACATGATAAGGACGACCTGCTAATACGATACCTTTTAAGTGATTTTCTTCTATGTATTTTACTGTTTCAGCACCTTTTCTTCTAATATCTTCTTTACATTTTTGATATTCTTTTTCAGCTTTGTCAGCTGCTTCATATAGTTCTTCTTTTGTAAATTTATATTGTTTAAATTCATCTAATTCTAAAATCTTTTTTACTAAATTCTTTTTATCAAAAGGTAAGAATGGATTTAAGAATTTTACTTTAGGATTTTTTAATCCTTCAACATTATTTTTTAATACTTCAGAATATGAGATAACAATAGGACAATTATAATGGTTATCTGCTTTTTTATATTCTTTTCTTGAATATGGCATACAAGGATAAAATATAGTGTTGATTCCTTGTTCTAGTAAACTTTCAATATGACCATGAGAAAGTTTTGCAGGATAACATACAGATTCTGAAGGCATTGATTCCATACCTTTTTCATAGGTTTTTCTAGTACTTTTTTCAGATATGATAACTCTAAAACCTAAGCTTGAAAGGAATGTAAACCAGAAAGGATAATCTTCGTACATATTTAAAACTCTAGGGATTCCTATTGTTCCTCTTGTTGCATATTGCTCTTCTATTGGTGTATAATCAAAAATTCTCTCATATTTGTATTGTACTAAATTAGGTAAATTTTTTGCTTTTGTAACAATTCCAGCACCTTTTTCACAACGATTACCTGTTACATGTATTTGGCCATTACTAAACTTATTGATTGTCAATTTACAATGGTTTTCACAATTATTACAATGTGTATGTGTAATTTTAATTTTTAAATTATCTAATTCATCTGTTTTTAATATGGTAGATGTATATTCCATATCCATATTTGCTTCATATTGTTCTTTTGAAAGTAAAGCCATTCCGTAAGCACCCATTAATCCAGAGATATTTGGTCTTACAACATTTTTACCAACAATAAGCTCAAAAGCTCTAAGGACAGCATCATTATAAAAAGTACCACCTTGAACAACAATATGTTTTCCTAAAGTTTCTACATCTCTTACCTTCATAACTTTTTGGATGGCATTTTTTATTACAGAATATGATAATCCACTTGAGATATCTCCAACAGAATATCCTTCCTTTTGTGCTTGTTTTATTTTAGAGTTCATAAATACTGTACATCTTGAACCTAAATCAACAGGTTTTCTTGATTTTATAGCTTCTTTTACAAATTCAGATATTTCCAAATTTAAACTTTTGGCAAATGTTTCTATAAAAGAACCACATCCAGAAGAGCATGCTTCATTTAACATGATATTATCAATAGATCCATTTTTAATTCTTATATATTTCATATCCTGACCACCAATATCAACAATACTTGTTACGTCAGGCTCAAAAGTTTTGGCAGCTGTATAATGTGCTATTGTTTCAATTTCATTTAAGTCTACATTTAATGCTGTTTGAATTAGTTTTTCACCATAACCTGTAACACCACTATATCTTAAAATTGCTTTTTCAGGTAATTCTTTATATAGTTTTCTTAACATATCCATAACGCTTTGTAGTGGATTTCCTTCATTACTTCCATATAGAGAATATAGTAAATTACCGTCTTTATCAATCAATACAAGCTTTGTAGTAGTAGAACCAGCATCAATTCCTAAAAAACAATCACCTTCATAGTCTTTTAAAGGTTTTTCAGTAACTTTTGCTTTATTATGTCTTTCTTTAAAAGTTTTATATTCATCTTCATCTTTAAATAATGGATCTAAAGGTTGAGTTGTTGTATCATGAGAATTTTTAAAGTTTTCAATCTTTTTTTCTAATTCATCAGGTGTAATCACTTCTGTATTAAAAGAATCTAAGGCAGCACCTTTTGCAACTAATAAATGTGCTTCTTCAGGTATTATAATTTGTTCATCTGTTAAGTTTAAAGTTTCAATAAAACGTTTTCTTAATTCTGAAAGATAGCTTAAAGGACCTCCTAAAAACGCAATATTGCCTCTAATAGGCCTTCCACAAGCTAAACCGCTAATTGTTTGATTTACAACTGCTTGGAAAATAGAAGCTGCAATATCTTCTTTGGCAGCCCCCTCATTTATTAAGGGTTGTATATCAGTTTTTGCGAAAACTCCACAACGAGAAGCAATTGGATAAATAGTTTGATATCCTTTAGCTAACTCATTTAATCCTGCTGTATCTGTATGTAAAAGAGAAGCCATTTGGTCTAAAAATGCACCAGTTCCACCAGCACATGTACCGTTCATTCTCTGTTCAATAGAATTATCAAAATAAATGATTTTAGCGTCTTCTCCACCTAATTCGATAACAACATCTGTTTTAGGAAAATATTTTTCGATAACTCTTTTACAAGAGATAACTTCTTGAATAAAATCAACTCCTAAAAATTTTGCGGCAGACATTGCACCAGAACCTGTTAATGCAATTGTAAAAGAATAAGAAGGATATTTTAATAATAATTCTTCTAAAACTTCACAAACTGTTTTTTTGGCGTCTGAGAAATGTCTACGATAATCCGAATATATAGTATTTTTGTTATTGTCCATTACTATTATTTTAACTGTTGTAGATCCGACATCAAGTCCAACATGTAATATTTCATTCATAATAAACTCCTTTTTATATATAGTTTTATACATTATAAACCACCTTAATTGTATACGGAAAAGGTAGTTTTGTCAAATGGAAATTGTTGTAACTTTTGGTGCTAATAGACTCTAAAAAATTTCTAGTTCTAAAAAGGACAAACAGGAAATACAATAGGTAATAAATAAGATTGAATGAAAGGAATGAGAACCACATGAATAAAAAAATAGTAATTATTTTTACAGTTTTATTAATTATTATATTATTAGGAGGATATTTTGTTATAAATTATTTTAAGAATCAAGAACAAGAAAGTGTTGTAGAAGAATATACACCTGAAGAGGAGATAACAGAAGAGCAAAACAGACAGACAATTGTAAGCTTATATTTTTTAGAAAAGGAAACTCAAGAATTAGCACCTGAAGCAAGATTAGTAGATATAAAAGAAATAATAAATGATCCATATGATAAATTAGTAAATATGTTAATAGAAGGTCCAAAAAATGAGAAATATTCAAAATTGATTCCTGAAAATACTAAACTTAATAAAACATATACTGAAAAAGATATGCTATATTTAGATTTTTCAAGTGAATTTTTAAATTATGATAAAGAAAATACTAATGCAAAAGAAAATATAATAAATAGCTTGGTTAAAACTTTAACACAACTTACAGAGGTTAATTCAATAAAAATTTTGATTGATGGGCAGGAAAATGAAGACTTCAGTGAAGTATATAAATTGCAAGCAAGCTAACCTTATTTTAATATTTTATATAATTTGACATATTTAATAAATCTTTTAAAATTATTTAAAAAATATTCAACATCATGTAATGATTTTATTGTATTATTTTTATAACATTTAAAATTAAATTTCTTTTTTGATTTTGGAGGTGGAAGTTTTTCACCTCTATTTTCTATATTTTTAATTACTTTTTTATTCATATAATCCTCCTGATTAATTTTTTGTTTTTTCTATAGAGAATATAATATATATCACAAAACTCTAAAAGGTTTTAGACAGTGAATTGTAATAGTATATAATATGAGGATGTATAATGATTTGTTAAACTAGTTTACTTTTTTAGAAAATCAATATATAATAATAATAATAATAAAAGGAATAAGAGGAATGAATAATAATATAGAGTTAAAAGAAAATGAAAGAATTGATGATTTAGAGTTTAAAGGTTTAAAGATAATTCAAAATAAAAAAGGGTTTTGTTTTGGAATTGATAGTATATTGCTTTCGGATTTTGCTAAAAATATAAAAAATAATGCAAGAGTCTTGGATTTAGGTACTGGAACAGGTATTATAGCAACTTTATTATGTGGTAAGACACAGTTAAAAGAGATTATAGGGATAGAGATACAAGAAGAAGTATATGAAATGGCAAATAGAAGTATAAAATTAAATAATTTGGAGAATAGATTCAAGTTAATTAATGATAATATATTAAATTTAAATAATTATTTTGAAAAAAATTCTTTTGATGTAATTGTTACAAATCCACCATATAAAAAAAGAAAAACAGGAATTGAAAATCAAGATAAAAGAAAACTTATTTCAAGGCATGAAATGAAAGCAAGTTTGGAGGATTTTATAAAAATTTCTAAAGATATGTTAAAAGATAAAGGAGAAATATATATTGTTCATAGACCAGAAAGACTTGTAGATTTATTAACTACAATGAGAAATTACAAAATTGAGCCTAAAAAAGTAAGATTGGTGTATTCTAACATAAATGCTGTTCCTAAACTAGTCTTAGTACAAGGAATAAAAAATGCAAGACCATTTTTAAAGATGGAAAAAAATTTATATGTCTATAATGAAAATGGAGAATATACTGATGAAATTCTAAAAATTTATAATAAAAAATAAAAAGGAATGATAAGTAATGGAAAAAATAAATCAAGAAGATATAGGAGCATTATATGTAGTTGCAACACCTATAGGAAATTTGGAAGATATAACTTTGAGAGCAATTAATATATTAAAAGAGGTAGATTTAATTGCAGCAGAAGATACAAGACATACATTAAAATTATTAAACCATTTAAATATATCTAAAACATTAATAAGTTACCATAGACATAATGAAAACATAAAAACAGATATTTTAATAAAAGAGTTAAAACAAGGAAAAAATATTGCTCTTGTTTCTGATGCAGGAACACCTGGAATTTGCGATCCAGGGGAGGAGGTTATAAAAAAATGTATAGAAGAGGATATTAAAGTAATTTCAATACCAGGTCCATGTGCTTTAATTAATGCTTTGATATGCTCAGGTTTAGATACAAAAGAATTTGTTTTTATTGGTTTTTTACCTTTAAATAAAAAGAATAGAAAAGAAAAATTAAAAGAAATAGAAAATATAACAAAAACAATAATATTATATGAGGCTCCTCATAAGTTAGAAAAAACATTAAAAGATTTAAAAGAAATAATAGGAAATAGAAAAATTGTACTAGCGAGAGAGTTAACAAAAATTCATGAAGAATATATTAGAGAAGATATAAATAGTTTAATGGAAAAGGCAAAAGCTATTAAAGGAGAAATTGTTTTAATTATTGAAGGAGCGGAAAAGAAAGAAGAAAGTGATTTGTTAGAGTTATCTTTGGAAGAACATTATGAATATTATAAACAAAAAGGTTTAAATAAAAAAGAAATTATTAAACAAATTGCAAAAGATAGAAATGTTAATAAAAATGAAATATATCAAAAATTTTTATAAAATATAAAAACCAAGCAAGTAATAGATTACTTGCTTGGTTTCATTTTACTTATTTTTTTAGAGCAATCTTCACAAATTAATTTATCATTATAATTAATTAAATTTTCAGTACTTCCACAAAAAATACAATTTGGTTCATATTTTTTTAGTATTATTGATGAACCATCAACATATATTTCAATAGGATCTTTTTCTGCTATATTAAATTGATTTCTGATTTCGATAGGAATAACAACTCTTCCTAGTTCATCTACTTTTCTAATAATTCCTGTTGATTTCATGTTTTATCCCTCCTTAAAAAGTTAATTTACGGTACAATCCTATACGTAATGTTAATATATCACAAATACAGAATTAGGTCAATTAAAAAGTAATAAAAAATTTAAATTATGCAAGGTGATGTAAGTTGTTAAATATAGTTTGGCCAATTTTTATAATAATATCATTCTCATATGCAATTTTTTCAGGGAATGTTCAAAATTTAAATTCAAGTATATTTGAAAGTATTGAAAGTGCAGTAAATTTAAGTATAACTATGCTAGGAACTATGTGTTTATGGAGTGGAATTATTAATATTGCAAGTAATACAAGTATTATACAAAAAATAAACAAAATATTAAAACCAATAATTAGATTTCTTTTTCCAGAAATAAAAGAAAATATAAAAGCACAAAATGAAATTTCAATGAATATGGTTGCAAATATTTTAGGTTTAGGCAATGCTGCTACACCATTAGGATTAAAGGCGATGGAAAGTTTGCAAAAAGAAAATAGAAATAAAAAAGAATTAAGTAATTCAATGATAATGCTAATTGTACTAAATACGGCATCTATTCAAATAATTCCAACTACAATAATAGCGATAAGGAGTTCTTTACAGTCTGCAAATCCTACTTCTATTATTTTTCCAGTATGGATAGCAACTATCTGTGCAGCAACTGCTGGGATTCTCGTAACTAAAATATTGATTAAATATTCAAATAAAGGGAAGAAAACATGATAGAGGTTATAAATTTTGTGTCAAATTTAGCAATGCCATTGATTATATTGATAATTGTGATATATGGACTAGTTGAGAAAAAAGAAATATTTGATGTATTTATTGAAGGCGCTAAAGATGGAATAAAGATAATAATAAATATTTTTCCTACCTTAATAGGGCTTTTTTTAGCAGTTGGTACATTAAGAAGTTCAGGTGTTATAGATATAGTAATAAATTTTTTAGAACCTATATTAAATTTAATTAATTTTCCAAGTGAAATAATGCCTCTTGCTATTTTAAGGCCAATTTCAGGTAGCAGTTCAATTGCTATAGCAACAGATATAATGAAACAGTTTGGGGTTGATAGTCAAATAGGTATGATGGCATCTGTAATAATGGGAGCGACAGAGACAACTTTATATACGATTGCTGTATATTCATCAAGTGTAAAAATAAAAAAGACAAGATTTGTTTTGATTGCAGCACTAACAGCTGACATTGTTGGAATTATTACTAGTGTAGTTGTATGTCGTTTTTTGTCGTAAAGTTTTTCTTGACAAAGGTTTACATATAATATATAATTATGACAGTTAATTCAAAAAAGGTATTAATTATTATGTTATTAAAAATTATATTATTTATTTCAATATATTTTATAGTACGAAGAGTGATTATAAAATTATTATTAGAAAAACTTTTGGATTCTGAAACAAATTCACGAGTAAAAAAGAAAAATTAAAGTTATTAATTTTGTAGAGGAAATAACAAATCCCCCATAATTAGTATTTAAAAATTTTTGCCCCTATATAGTTTAAATATTTTTTTCGTCGTTATTTTCTCTACAATTAAATATATTTTTGCATTATATGAAATATAAAACAATATTACCTATGATAAGTTTCACCATGAGATATTTTAAAGCCTCTAAAAATTTGTTCTAAAAGAAAAACACGAATTAATTGATGAGGAAAAGTCATTTTAGAAAAGCAAATCTTTTGGTGAGCTTTTTTTAATATATCATCAGAAAGACCTAAAGAACCACCAATTACGAAAGTTATATTACTAGTTTGCAAAGATAAATTATCAATATTTTTAGAGAATTCCTCAGAAGAAAATTCCTTACCTTTTAAATCTAAACAAATAATATAAGAATCTTTTTTTATATGGTTTAAAATATTATTAGATTCTTTAGCTTTTATTTCTTGTGAAATACTTTCATTTAATTTGTCTGGAATTTTTTCATCTGGTAATTCTAAAATATTTAATTTACAATATTTGCGTAAGCGTTTAGAATATTCATTTATTGCATCTTTTAAATAATTTTCTTTTATTTTTCCTATACATACTATATTTATATTTAACATTTTAAATCCTTTCAAGAATCTTTGTTTATATATTAGAAAAATTATGATTATTTCCTAATATATAAAAACATATTATATAGTAACTACTTTACTATGTGCATCTCTTCCAGCAACAGATAAAGCTAAGGAATTTTCATTATAATTATTCATTATTAATTCATCAATTACGGTTTTATAAGCAAGCTCTGGGAAATTGCTTTCTTTACTTAAATGTCCAAGCATTGCTTTTTTTAAACCTGATTTTAATAAAAATGAAATTGTTTTTCCAGCCATTTCATTTGACAAATGTCCTGAAGGTCCAGCTATTCTAGTTTTTAAATAAAATGGATATGGAGAACATTTTAATACTTCAGGGTCATAATTAGATTCAAGCATTACAAAAGAGCTTTCTTCTAAATTTTTTAAAATATCATTAGTCATATGTCCAATATCTGTTGCGATACTTATTTTTTTGTTTTCATTAAGAATAGTAAATCCACATGGATTAGCTGCATCGTGAGGTATTGAAAATGGATTTATATCTAAATCTCCAATAGAGAATTTTTCTGCAACTTTAAATTTTTTAATATTTTTATCAGCAATTTTATCTCTTTGTTTTGGCATAGCGTCTAAAGTTTCTTGGTTGACAAAAACAGGAATATCAAACTTTTTAGAAAAAGTTCCTAATCCTTGTACATGGTCTGAATGTTCATGTGTTATTAAAATACCATCTAAAGAATCAGGAGAAATATTTATATCACTTAAAGCTTTTTCTATTTTTTTACTACTAACACCTGCATCAATTAATAATTTAGTATTATTTGTTTCAACAAATAAACTATTTCCGCTACTTCCACTATATAAACTACAAAAATTCAACATAATTAATCTATCTCTTTCCTTTGTTTCTTATTCATTTACTCTTTTAATGTTTGCACCAACACTTCTGAATTTTTCTTCAATGTTTTCATAACCTCTATCAATATGTTCCAAGTTATATATTTCTGTTATTCCTTCTGCAGCTGTTCCTGCTATAACTAAAGCAGCCCCAGCTCTTAAATCAGATGAATATACAGGAGCACCATATAATTTTTTTACTCCTTCAAAAAAAGCTGTTTTTCCTTGAGCCGTAATTTTTGCTCCCATTTTATTTAATTCTTCTGTATATTGAAATCTAGAATCCCAGATACTTTCATTTATTGTGCTTGTACCATTTGCAAGAGATAAAACAACACCCATTTGAGGTTGTAAATCTGTAGGAAATCCAGGATAAGGTAAAGTTTTTATAGTTGCTCTATTTGGTCTTTTATTGCACCAAACTCTAATACTATCTCCATTATCTTCAACATTACCACCAATTTCAACTATTTTTGCTGTAATTGATTCTAAATGTTTTGTAATACAATTTTTTATTAGCAAATCACCTTTAGTTGCAACAGCTGCAAGCATAAATGTACCTGCCTCGATTTGATCAGGCACAACTGAATATGTAGCATTTCCATGTAATTTTTCAACACCATTAATTTTAATTACATCAGTTCCTGCTCCTCTAATATCTGCTCCCATAGTATTTAAAAAGTTTGCAACATCAACTATATGTGGTTCTTTAGCAGCATTATCTATTATAGTAGTTCCTTTAGCTAATACTGCTGAAAGCATTACATTTATTGTTGCTCCTACAGATACAATATCCATATAGATAGGGCAGCCTTTTAATTTTTTTGCTTTAGCATATATTTTACCTTTTTCAACAGAAACGTTTGCGCCTAATAATTCAAAACCTTTAATATGTTGGTCAATAGGCCTAGCTCCTAATTTACAACCTCCAGGCATACCAACTTCAACTTCACCTTTTCTACCAAGCATAGCACCAATTACATAATAAGATGCTCTAAATTTGCTAGTTAAGTCTAAAGGTGCTTTAGTAGTTGTTATATTTGTTGTATCAATTGTTATGCTATTAGATGTATTCCAAGTTATTTTTGCACCTAATTTTTCTAATATAGTACAAGAAATTTTTATATCACTTATATTTGGTAAATTTTCTATAGTACATACACCATCTATTAAAAGTGTGGCTGGTAATATAGCAACTGCTGCATTTTTAGCTCCACTTACTGTTACTTCTCCTTTTAAAGGTGTAGGTCCTTTTACAATTAATTTTTCCAATTATATTACCTCCCAATTATTTATAGCCGTTTATAGCTGAGTTTATTTTAAATGAAATTATCTTCTTTTTATATTTACTATTTTTACGTAATAAAAATAGAGCGTATATGATAACACTCTATAACACTATATTATATATCATAAAGTTGAAACTATTGCAACTATTTTAGTTTATTTTTTAGCAGTTATTAAGCCAGTACTATTAAGAATTTCTAATATTTTAAACTTAACTTGAATATCTAAACTATTATCAGATACTATAGAAAACTCTTCATCTGTTAAAGTGTTTTCTAAATCCTCCTTAGATTCCTCGGGAACAACTCCAGAAGTTACGTCTGTAAAACAAAGAGGAGGAAACATAACACACCACCAATTTTGACCTTTAGCTTCACCAATTTCTACTTTTAAAGCATCATAATATCCTGCAGGTAGAGAAATATCACCATAATATTTTGTAGGAAATTCAAAATTACCAATATTTACATTAACAGAATAATCAAATCCTTCTTCTCTAATTGTTTGTAAAGCAAGTTCTTTAAAATTATTAAGGTTATTTTGTGCAATTGATATAGCTTCTTCTTTAGTTGAACAATTTATACATAATTCGTTCATATATTCTAACAACTTGTCCCTAACAATATATTTTAAATTTTGGTCTTCATTACTATCACTGTTAGCTATAACATGTAATCTAAATACAGAATTAGCTATATCATTAGAAACTTGATTAGCATAAGAAATTGCACAAATGCTTGTATATATAAAAAATAAGAAAGTTAAAATTATTACCATTTTTACCTTGGAATTATTCAATAAATTTAAAATTTTTTTCATAAGTTACCTCCGATAAACTTTTTTTGAAAAATATTCTATAAAATAAGTATTAACAAAATAAGAAAAATTATACATTGTCGAAAAAGAACGATGAATTTTATTTGAAATAATATTGACATATTTGTAATGAAATGGTAAAATTTACCAGTAAACAAAATTAAGAAATGCTGATTTCCGTATAATTATATAAAATTGAAAGGAATGTTTTTAATGGAAAATAAAACAAAAGAAAAAATTTGTGCATTTTATGCAAGTGATTATCATTTTGAAATGATAAGTTTACCTTATATCAGTAAAAGTATGGATGAAAACAAAGAAATAATAATTTTAACAGAAAATAATTTAGAAAATACAGTAAATACTTTAATATCAAGAATGAACTTAAAAGATGCAAAAAGAAATAAAATTTTAAAATTAAATTGGAAAGATGATGATTTAGAAAAATTTAAAGAAATTAGTAAAAAGAGTAAAGAGAATGCAAATTTAGTTATATTTATAAAAGGAAAAGAAAATTATATAGAAAATGTAAATAAAAATATAGAAAAATGGGTTGAATCAAATGACAAAATAAAGATTATAGATTGTTATGAATTTTATGAAATAGAAGACAAAATAGAAAAAATAGCAGATGGATATGATAAAATATTAGGAACTTCTAGAGAAGTAAATTTTTATAATTAAAAGATGACGTAAAATGGCAGATAATATATTATCTGCCAGTATTTGACTTAAATAAATTTATGGTGTAATATAGGGATAGTTTAAATAAGAAAGGATGAATATTATGGAAAGAGGATTAGAAGATGTAAAATCTATACTAAAAAAATATGGTCAAGAGCATCTATTAAACAATTTTGATAATCTTGATGAAAAGCATAAGAATGAATTATTAGAGCAGATTAACAATATTGATTTTGAGCTTATACATAATTTATATAATAGTACTAAGCAAAAAAAAGAAAAAAATACTGATGAAATAACACCAATAGATTATCTAGACAAATATAAATTAAATGATAAATATAAATATTACGAATCAATAGGAAAAAAGGCAATTAAAGAGGGAAAGCTTGCGGCCGTAACAATGGCAGGAGGGCAAGGCACTAGATTAGGACATGATGGGCCAAAAGGAACTTATGATATTGGATTAGATTCTCACAAATCATTATTTGAATTATTATGTGATAATTTAAAAGAAGAAGGAAAAAAGTATGGAGTTACAATTCCATGGTTTATAATGACAAGTAGGGAAAATAATGAAGAGACAGTTAGTTTTTTTGAAAAACATAAATATTTTGGATATCAAAAAGATAAAAATATATTTTTCTTTCAACAAGGAGAGTTACCAATGATGGATACAGAAGGAAAAATATTAATAGGAGAAGATGGGCTAATAAAATTAGCAGCAGATGGTCATGGGGGAATTTATGAATCATTAGTAAAAACACACATGACTAAAAAAATGAGAGAATTAGGTGTAGAATGGGTATTTATAGGTGGAGTAGATAATTGTTTAGTAAAAATGGTTGATCCTGTGCTTATGGGAATTGCAATTGACAAAGGAGTAACTGTTGCTTGTAAATCTGTAGTAAAAGCTAATCCTCACGAAAATGTTGGAGTATTTTGTAAAAGAAATGGAAAACCAAATGTTATAGAATATTCCGAGATAACAGATGAAATGGCAGAAGCAACAGATGAAAACGGAGAGTTATTATATGGTGAATCACATATTTTGTGTAATTTATTTAGTATTGATGCTATAGAGAGAATGGGAGCAGAACCATTACCATATCATGTTGCATTTAAAAAAGCAAAATATATTGATAAAGATGGAAATTTAGTAGAGCCAGATTCTCCAAATGCATATAAATTTGAAGCATTTTTATTTGATTCTTTTGGAGAAGTTGATGATATGGCAATTTTAAGAGTAAAAAGAGAGGAAGAATTTGCACCAGTAAAAAATAATGATTCAGCAGGTGTGGATTGCCCTAAGACTGCAAGAGAATTATATAAGAAATTTTATAAATTATAATAATAAATTAGAGCTTAAATTTGTTAATAATTAAATTAATAGAGGAGGTTTTAAAATGAATTATTTAGACGAGTATAAGAAATGGTGTGAAAGTCCAGAGTTTGATGAAGAAACAAAAAAAGAATTACTAGCAATAAAAGATGATGAGAAGGAGATAGAAGACAGATTTTATCAAGAGTTAGAATTTGGTACAGCAGGATTAAGAGGAGTTATTGGTGCTGGTACAAATAGAATGAACAAATACACAGTAGGAAAGGCAACACAAGGTTTAGCTAATTATATATTAGAAGAGGGAACACAAGACAAAGGAGTAGTAATTAGTTATGATTCAAGAAGAATGTCTAAAGAGTTTAGTTTACAAACAGCATTGATTTTATGTGCTAATGGAATAAAAACATATTTATTCGAAAATTTGAGACCTGTTCCTGAATTATCTTTTGCAGTAAGAGAGTTAAAATGTACAGCAGGAATAATGATAACAGCAAGTCACAATCCACCAAAATATAATGGATATAAAGTATATTGGGATGATGGATCTCAAATAGTAGCTCCAAGAGATAAAGATATTATTGCAAAAGTAAGAGCAGTTGAAAGTTTTACAGAAATAAAAGAAATTTCAGAAGAAGAGGCAAAATCTAAAGGATTACTTAATATTGTTGGAAAAGAAATGGATGATAAATACATAGAAAAACTAAAAAGCTTGATATTAAATCCAGAAATAGTAAAAGAACAAGGGAAAGACCTTAAAGTAGTTTATACTCCATTACATGGAACTGGAAATATGGTAGCAGAAAGATTATTAAAAGAAATAGGAATAGCTAATTTATATGTTGTACCAGAGCAAAAAGATCCAAATGGAGATTTCCCAACAGTAGATTATCCAAATCCTGAAGATCCAAAAGCATTTAAATTAGCATTAGAATTAGCCAAAAAGGTAGATGCAGATATTGTATTAGCAACTGATCCAGATGCAGATAGATTAGGTGTATATGCAAAAGATACAAAAACAGGAGAATATAAGGATTATACGGGAAATATGTCAGCTTTATTAATAGCTGAATATAGAATTTCGCAAATGAAAGAAAAAGGAATATTACCAGATAATGGAATGATAATAACAACAATAGTATCTTCAAACCTAACAAAAGCAATAGGAAATAATTATGGATTAGAAGTAATTGAAGTATTAACAGGATTTAAAAACATTGGCGCTATAATGAGAAAAGCTGAAGAGAATAAAGATAAGGAATATATATTTGGATTTGAAGAAAGTTATGGTTGTTTAATAGGAGATTATGCAAGAGATAAAGATGGTATTGCTGCTGTAATGGCACTTTGTGAAGCAGCATGTTACTATAAATCAAAAGGTAAAACTTTATGGGATCAAATGATTGATATATATGAAAAATATGGATATTACAAAGAAACTCAAGTTTCTATTGTTAGAGAAGGTGCTCAAGGTGCAGAAGAAATAAAACAAATGATGACAAATACAAGAAATAAAGAAATAGAAAAAATTGGTGAATATAAAGTTTTAAAATTTAAAGATATAGAAAAAGATTTTGTTAAAGATATGGTAACAGGAGAAGTAACAAAGACAGGTCTTCCAAAATCAAATGTTTTATATTATGAATTGGAAGATGACAGTTGGTGCTGTGTTAGACCTTCTGGAACTGAGCCAAAAATAAAACTATATATGGGAATAAAAGGTAAAACAAATGAAGATGCAAATGAGAAATTAGAAAAACTAAAAGAGGCAATGCTAAATATAGTTAAATAATAATAAATTTGATTACAAAGAAAAAATCATGATTTTAAATAAAATCATGATTTTTTTTAACTTTCCAATCATCTAAATTTCTTTGAATAGCTCCAAATAAATTAGCTCTTACCATAGGAATTTTTTTAGTTAAATCAAATATCAAATTTTTCATATCTTCTCTTTTTGATGTTCCATCCATTGGGCAGACTTTAGGCATTACAGTTATATTATTTTTTCTAACAAATCTTCTTATTTCTTTTTCGGGAGTATAGACAAGAGGTCTAATTAAAGTTATTTTTGACCTATCCATATAGCTTTTTGGAGAAAAAGTTCTAATACTTCCAGTGTAAAATAAGTTTAACAAAAATGTTTCTAAAACATCATCTTGGTTATGACCAAGAGCTATTTTGTTGCAACCTTCCCTAATAGCTATAGAATTAATTGCTCCTCTACGTAAATTAGCACATAAGGAACAAGGATTTTTTTCTTTTCTTATATCAAATACAATTTCTTTTGCATTACTATTTTCAATATATAGAGGAATATCAACTTCTTTACAAATATTATTTAGAAATTCGGTATCAAAAAAGTCAAAACCAGGGTTTATACTTACAGCAATTACTTCAAATTTTTTAGGATAAAAAATTTGTAAGTTTTTGAAAGCTTTTAGCATAGTAATAGAGTCTTTACCTCCAGAAAGGCAAATGGCTATTTTGTCTCCTTCTTCTATCATATTATATTCTTCTATTGCTTTTCTCATATGGCTTAATATTCTTTGCATAATAACTCCTTTTTTTATTTTATCTTTTTTAGGAATATTATAACAGACTTGTCAAGTTGATGGTTTGTATAAAGTATATAAAATGTTGATATAATAAAAGATAAAAATATATATTTACGAGATATACTGAATTGTAAGCATTATTCTTATAATTTAAAATTATAAATAGAATATCAATTGACAAAATATAAAAATGATAGTATATTATAAAAATGTAAAGGATAGAAAATATATTAAATATGTGCCTATAGCTCAACGGGATAGAGCAGTCGCCTCCTAAGCGACCGATGGGGGTTCGAGTCCCTCTAGGCACACCAAAAATAAAAACTCTACAACGTTTATTTTTTCAACAGCTTGTAGAGTTTTCTTTGCTAAAGTAATGCAATAGTAATGCAGTAGCTTTTTATAATCCGATTTTTTTCATATATAAATCATATTTTTTATTTTCATCTTCCTGAAACTTACTAAATACACTTGTATAAGTGTCTAGTGTAGTTTGTATCTTTTTATGACCTAGATTTTGTTGCAATACTTTTGCAGACATTCCAGCTTCAATACATCTTGTTGCGTAAGTATGTCTTAGCATGTGCGTATGAATATGATTACATACGTTGTATTTTTGATTTAATCTTTGCAAAAAAGAATTTATCTCATTTGGTGTAATAAAAGTATTTTTTTCATAATCATAAAATATTAAACCATACATATTAGTAATTTTATTTTTTAATACGTTTTTTAATATTAATTTCGCATTATTTGACAAATAGATAGTACGTTTCCCGAATTTAGTCTTTGTTTTGTTTCCTAAAATGGTTTTATCTTCTTTGTTTCTTGTTAAAGTTTTTTCTATAACTAAAGTATTCTCTTTTAAATCAATATTATCTCTGGTTATAGCAAGTGTTTCTCCTATTCTCAACCCTGTAAATAAAGTTAGTAGAATTATATTTTTATATTTAAAATTTGAGTCTTTTAAAACAGCTATTAGTTTTTGTTCTTCTTTAATAGTTAAAGCCTCCACTTTTTCTGTTTGTTTTTTTGAGTTTGGTTTTTTTATAGTTTCATTGTCCATTAAATTATATGGTATTATTCGTTCTGACGTTGCAATTTTAAAGCCCTTATTTAATAACATGTATAATTTATCTATTATGTTTTGAGAATAGATTTTAACTACTTTTTCATTCTTTTTAGTGATTGTTTCTAATTCTATAAAATTAGGTAATGCTTTTTTTATTTCTATAGTAGTTACTTTTTGAATTGGCTTATATATAAAATCCTTACAACATTTTTCTAGTAACTTCAAATTTTCTTTATCCCTTAAATGTGTTCTGTCCGAAGTTATACCAGTTTTATTTTTATTTTCTATGTAATTATTTAAAATATCATATAAACTAATACTGTTTTTTTCTATATATGTATTTTGATTAATACTTGACAAAATATCAGTAAATCTTTTTTTAAAATCTGTGTTTTTTTCATTTTTCTTTTGATATACAGAATGTCTTTTTCCATTTATAACATATTGCCCAACATATAAACCAGTTTTACTAGATTTATAAATTGTGCCGTTCTCCATTTCCTTTTTGTTTTGTTTTTCCCATATTAAAACCTTCTTTCTTTTATTTTTTTATTACTAAAGCTCTTGAAAAAAGGTTTTATGGTATGCTATAATAAATAGCATAAAGAAACCTTCTTTCAAGGGTCTTTATAGTTAGAGAAATGTGTCGAGTTGCGTTATTTTTTCAACACATTTCTCATTTTTTATTCTTTTTAAAATTTCTTATAGATTTTTCTACAACGCCAATTACTCTAACCGGTAAATCTTTTATTTCTTCTTTTGTAAATATTTTAGGCGGATAATAAGGATTAACTGCTTTTAGTTCAATTCCAGTAGTTCCTTTATATACTTTTTTTACAGTAGCCTCTTCACCATTTATAAGTACAACACAATTATCACCATTTTCAAAATCATCTTGTTTATGAACTATAACTATATCGCCGTCATCAAATAACGGCTCCATACTGTCACCTACTATATTTAAAGCATAGTAGTTTTCTTTATCTGTTCCATCTACTTTAAAAGCAATATAGTCAATGATGTTTTCTTGTGCTAAATAGTTGTATCCTGCTTTTACAGTTCCGCAGAATAGGTATTTTTATCGTATCTATTTCAGACAAAGGAATTGCTCCTATTTTCTTTAATTGGTCACTTTTTTCATATTCTGCTAAATCAATATATCCTGCCTTTTCGTACAAATCTATATAATCTAAAAAATATGCAGAAGCAAGTTTTTTTAAAATTATAGGGCTAGGACGTCTCTTTCCATTTTCCATAAGAGAAATATAACTTTGAGAGATTTCACAAAGTTTATTGACGTCGTGAGTAGAATAACCAAGACTTTCTCTAATATCTTTTAAATATTTTCCTAACTCTTTATTTGAAAGTTGCATTTCATACCTCCTATGGCTTGATTATACTACAATTGATTACAAATGTAAATATTTTTTAAAAAATTTTATAAAAAAGCTTGACAAAAGTAATCAGTAATAATATAATGATTACAACAGTAATCAAGGAGGTGAAAAAAATGGCTAATAAAGATATAGTTATGAAAGATAAAGATGTATTTATTGAGAAGACGGTTAAAGCAGGACTATCATACAGGCAGTTAGCTGAAAAAGCAAATATAAGTCAAACAACAATAAGTCTTATTGCTAATGGAGAGAGAAATCCAAGTCCACAAACAGCAATAAATATATGTAAAGCATTAAATTGTCAGTTTGAAGATATTTTTTTTATTGAAAATGATTACAAAAGTAATCAAACAAGAATAAACGCAACTCGACACAAATAAGAAAAGAGGTTAGAAGATGGAAGAAACAGAGAAATTAAAATTGGAAAATAAAGAACTTAAAAAAGTTATTCGAGAAGAAAAAGGAAAACCTAGCAGATTTCAATATTTCGCACTAGGATTTTCAATGGCAACCTTAATATCTATTTTACTTAGGTAAAAATAAGCCAACAATAGAAACAATTAGAGCTAATATAGCAAGCAGATTATTTATAAGCCAAGACTTAAAACGATTTCCAGGTAAAAGATTTTCAGCAAAAGAAATTCCTAGCTGTTTAAGCTTAAATCCATCACTAACATAAAGCCTAACAAATTCGTATTCTTTAAAAAGATTAAGAGTATTGTATACTACATCATCATTATATTTTGCACATAAATCTTTTACGTAAGAAAGTTCAAAATCATTAGGGTTTTCTATATTAAGTTTTATATTTTTCTTATAGGACTTGTAAATATCAATTAAAATTTCTTTTGATTCTTTAGACAAAATAATATCTGACATAATTTAAATACCTCACTTTCAGAGTAATTATAGCAGAAAAATAAAAAGAAGGGAAGTGATTAGAAAATGGAAGAAAAAATTTTACAAGAACAAAAAAAGACAAATGAATTGTTAGAAAAACTAATAAGTCAAAATAAAGACCCAAACGAATTATTAACAATAAAACAGATACACAAAGAAACTGGAATTGGAATTAATATGTTACAAAAAATGTTTAAAGATAAAGAGCTAGCAGTACAAAGATATACATCACCTTTTAAGGTGACAAGAGGAGCTTTCAATAATTATTTAAATAAAAGACATGATTATTTGAGTGAAAGGTAGGTGATACAAATGAAAAATAAAATTAAAAGAAAACTACTACAAATATTATTATACACAAGTGTGTATGCAATGTGGACAGGCATTATGGTGTTTGGATTTTTACAAAATACAATTTATTAAAAGGAGGGAGCTATGAAGATAGAAGGTAGTGTACAAGAATTAGAATTATTTTTTAAAAAGTTTAATTTAACGAAAAAAGCAGAAATAAGAATTGATGGTACAAAAATTAGTGAACAGATTACAAAGACACTAAAAGAAACAGGAGGAAAAGACAATGAAAGCTGAAAAAAGGATTGCAGAGCTTGAAAATTACATTTTGGAATTAAAGAAAAAACAAAAAGAAGAAAAGATTGATGCAATATTCAAAACGTGCAATTTAACAATATCTATATACACAATAATTATAGCTATAGTATTAATTATCAAATAGGAGGTGAGAAAGAAATGTTTGCAAAAATAGTAGCCAAACAAGGAAAGAAGTTAATTGAACTAAATGAAGAAAACAAAACATTATATGAAGAAAACAAAGACTTAAGAAATGAAAATGAAGAACTGAATTTAGCTGTAAATAATTACAAAAAAGCAACTAAAGATTTATTAAGTAAATTAGCACAAATAAGTGTTATAGCAAATGGATTTGATTATAAAAACAATAATAGTTTTGAAACAATAAGGACAATAAAAGAGTTAGCTAATAATTTCGAACCCATTAACTAACTCAAAACAATTACATAAATATACGATTTCTACTTAATTGTATCAAAAATTTTAGTAGAAATCAAGAGAGGAAGATGAAAATGCTAGAAAACAAAATGATATTAGACGAATTAGATTACATAGAAAATGACGAATATGACAATTATTTAGAACATTTAGCAGAAGAAGTTGACAGAAGATATGAAGATGAAATTTTTGAACGATTAGGAGGAAATGAAAATGAGTAATACAGAATTAAAAATAAATAGAATGCAAGAGTTAGAACCTATTGAATTTAATTATGAAGAAATTAAAAAAGAATTGGCGATACAGTTACAAAAATATCAAAACATAGTGTTCGAAGAAAAAGATATACAAGAAGCCAAGAAAACAAGAGCAGATTTGAACAGATTAAAAAAACAAGTAAATGATAAAAAAATAGAAGTAAAAAAAGATTTTATGAAACCGTATGCAGATTTTGAAACTAAGATAAAAGAAATTATTGCGATGATAGACAATCCTTGTGCAGAAATTGACAAACAAATAAAAGCTTTTGAAGAAAAACAAAAAGAAATAAAAAAGAATAAAATTAAAAAAATATACGAAGAAAACGTTAAAGGCTTAAAGGAAATATTATCTTTACAAAAAATTTGGAATGAAAAATGGCTTAATTCAACATGCAAAATCAGAGATATCGAATTGGAGATACTAGGGAAAATAGATAAAGTAAAAACAGACTTAAAAGCAATTGAAGAAATGCAAAGTGAATTTGAGGTACAACTTAAAGACAAATATTTATTAACACTTGATTTAACAAGCGTAATGCAAGAAAAAGCTAGATTAGAAAAGATAAAAGAGATGACAGAAAGCAAAAAAGCAAAAAAGAAAGAAGATGAACAACAAGAAGAACGAGTAGAAAATGTTTTTGACAATATCATAAAAAATACAAAAACAAAAATAAGGCTGACATTAGAAATAACTGAAGAACAAAAAATGCAGTTAGCAAAATGGCTAATTCAAAACGAAATTTCCTACGAAAGTGAGGAGATATAATGAATATTTTTGAAAAAATGCAAAAAGCAAAAGTAGAATTGCAAAAAAAGGATTTAAAGAAAACTGGAGAAAATAAATTTTCTAATTACAAATATTATGAGTTAGGGGATTTTATGCCAGCTATAAATGAAATTTGTTTAGAACTAAAATTGTTTACGAAAGTAAATTTTAACAAAGAAAATGCAGTTTTAACAATTGTGAATGCAGAGAAAACTGATGAAAAATTAGAATATTTTTCGGAAATGGTTAAGATAACATTAAAAGGCTGCAATGAAATACAAGCACTAGGTGGCATACAAACATATCAAAGAAGATATTTATACATGAATGCGTTTGAAATAAGTGAGAATGATTACTATATAGACGGACAAGAGAATGTAGTAAATCAAACACAAGAAGAACAATTACCATTCACAGAAAATAAAAAAGATATAAAAGAAACTCAACTGATAGACAAGCTAAAAAAAGATTTATTAGATGATGCAATTACCAAAAAACATTTATCAGATG
Organism: uncultured Clostridia bacterium; assembly: GCA_944393395.1. Classification (GTDB taxonomy): domain Bacteria; phylum Bacillota; class Clostridia; order TANB77; family CAG-508; genus CAG-269. The sequence goes on along the minus strand of CALYAB010000002.1, from coordinate 2,795 downwards.
AAATAGTATATAAAGTATTAGACTCTTATGGTTATTCTAGCACAGCAGAAATTGAAATTAAAAACTATATGAATATAGTAAATGATTTTAAAAGAATTACTGGAAACAAGTAGGTGATTAAATGGCTAAATTAGATACAACAGGAACGATAACAGATTTTAGCATAGATTTTAACACGTTAAAACCTAAAATAACGGTACTTTTAGACACAAAAGATAAAGAACTTATAGAAGAACTAAAAAATGATGGAAAGTTAAGTATAGAGTTAAAGAAATACAGAAAGAAACGTAGCTTAGATGCAAATGCTTATTTTTGGAAACTACTTACAGAACTATGCGAATTAGCAGAAATAGATACAGTAGAAGAATATAAAAGAAGAATAAAAGAATTAGGAATATTTAGACAATTTAAGATAGAAAAAGACAATATAAAAACATTTGAAAAAATGTGGACAGCACAAGGAATAGCGTGGTTTTGTGAAGTGGCAGATACAGAGTATATTCGGAAATACCGAATTTAAGATAATAAATGCTTATTATGGCTCTAGTTCCTATAGTTCAAAACAAATGAGCAGATTAATAGATGGGCTAGTTCAAGACTGCAAGACATACGGAATAGAAACAAAACCACAAGAAGAAATAGATAGCTTGTTAAAGGAATGGGATAAGAAATGATTATAAAAGATTTATCAAATAGTTTTAACCCAGTACCTAAAACAAATAAGAAAAGTAAAAAAAGAAAAAAATACACAGATATTCCAAAGTCAGTAAAAGAAATGGTATGGGAAAGAGATGACCATAGATGTATATTTTGTCACAGATATGTACCAGTAGAATGTGCATGTTGTCATTTTATTCCTAGAGGATTAGGTGGACTAGGAATACCAGAAAATATATACACAGGTTGCTCAGATTGTCACAGAGAGCAAGATAATGGAATGAATACTAAATTATACGACAAGAAGGTAGAAAGCTATTTAAAAGGCATTTATGGAGCAAATTGGAATAAAGAAAAATTAATTTATAACAAATGGGAGGTAAAGAAAAATGGATAGAAACGTAGCACTAATTTTATGGACTGTTATTTGCTTCATATTTATAGGTGTATTATGCTTTTTATTTCAAAGTGCAAATCCGTTATGGTTATTGATACTTTGGATACTTGGATTTTCAGATGAAGAAGATTAAACAACAGGGATAAGACAAAATAGTTTTATCCCTTAAATTTTACGAAAGGAGAAAGCAAAATGGACAAGAACAGCTTTCTAATATACTTGGATTATCAAGAACAATTTGAATTACTTACAGACGAACAAGCAGGACAATTAATAAAAGCAATAATCAAATATGAAAAAACAGGCGAGATAACAGAATTAGATGGAATGACAAAAATGGCTTTCTCTTTTATTAAAACACAACTAGACAGAGATAGAGAAAAATACAACAAAAGATGTGAAAAGAATAGAGAGAATGCTAAAAAAGGTGGAAGACCAAAAAAAGAAAACTTAAAGACTATATATGGTAAAGAAATACCCGAAGGAGAAACAGAAACACAACATTATTTATATCTTATTTACGATAAAGTTAATTTTCAATACAAAATAGGAGAAACAAAAAATTTACATCAAAGAAGATATGATATCAAACGACCTACTAATGATTTAATTGTAATTGATTATTATTTAGGAACAATGATAGAGTGTCAAAAATATGAAAAAGAAATATTAAATGAATACAAAGATTACAGTATAGGAGGAGACTGGTTTGAATTGCCAGAAGAAAAGGTTTGTGAAATACTAACTAAATGGTTTTCCAAAAAAGCTATCGGTTACTTTAAAAACCAAACGGATATAAAAAAACCCGATAATGATAATGATAATGAAGATGATAATGATATTAAAAAGAAAAAGAGTAAAAGAAAAACTTTTAATCCACCTAATCTAGAAGAAATTGAAAAATATGTCTTAGAAAAAAAGCTGAATGTAGATGCTAAAAAATTCTATGACTATTTTACCGAGGGTAATTGGATAGATTCTAAAGGAAACAAGGTTAAGAGTTGGAAACAAAAATTGCTTACATGGAATGGATATTCTAACAATCAAAAAGAAGCTAAGAAAACTAATTTTGAAGGTCGAGAATATTCAAGTGGAGAGTTAGATTTTCTATACGCAAATGGAGGTATAAAACAATGAAATGTCCAATATGCAATTCAGAATTAGAAGAAGAGAGATATACAGAAGAAATATGGGGAAGTTTTGATACGGTAGAAGTTTATCAAAAATGTAGTAATTGTAAAATGTATGAATATGAGTATGTCTACGGTAATAGTTGTAGATGGGTATATAAAAGAATGATTAGTGATAACAAAGAACATAAATTTTATACTAGCTTAATTAGATTTTTATGGAAGTTGGGAGTGATAACAAATGAAAATAACAAGCGAAACAAGACAAATGAGTTTTAATGATATACAAGATAAAACAAAAATAAGATACATACAAATTTTAAATAGATTAGATAAGCCTAAGACAGCAAAAGAGTTAGCAGTAGAATTATTTGAACTAGGATTTATACCTAGCACAGAAAGAAATTATACAGCACCAAGATTGACAGAGTTAGAAAAAATGGGATTTGTAAAAGCAATAGACAAAAAGAAATGTCAATATACAGGTAAAACAGTTGCAATTTATGAAAGAACACAAGCAGGATTTGAATCAATAAATATGCAACATATACCAAGAACAAATTAGAGGAGGAAGTTATGTTAGTAAAAACAACAATCAAGGAAATTATAGA
>CALYAB010000001.1 GCA_944393395.1 uncultured Clostridia bacterium | reverse complement strand
AGAAAAAAACAGCTTACAAAAGCTGTCTTGTATAGGATTGTATATAACTTTTTAAGTTATATGGCATGGCAAAAATAATTTTTCGTCCTATTTTTGCCATGATATTAATCTTTTTTTAACATGCATGCAGGCATTTTAGGTTGATGAAATACCACTAACATTAAACAAGCTGTATTTGTTGCCTTTGCATATTTTTCTGCTACTTTTGCTAAAAATTTAAACATAATTGATTCCCCCTTTGTTTTGATTTATAAAAAACATACCGGTATATGTTTTATCAAACATTTTGTGTTGAAGCTTCTTCATATACTTCATATCCATATTTATTTTTTGTTAATCTATATGCAATTCTTGTAATACTTAAAGTTTGTACAAGATTTCCAAATAACAAAATATTAGAAATCACATTATCCTTTATAAATATAGCAAAAATAAGTCCTATTGAATATGTAATATAAGCTAAAATTCTTTTCTTCTTTCTATCTTTTTTTGATAATATTGGAACATTTTCTGTATCTGCTGGTGCATAAAGTTTTATCATAATCATTCCAAATATCCATACTACTCCTATTAATATATATTTAGTTACTTCCTCTAACACAATATATTGAGAAAGAAATACTACTCCATAGTAAAATATAGATGTTCCAAAAATACATCCTAAATGAGTTTTTAGATGAAATCCTCCTGATGCTCCTCTATATGGAGTCAGAACCAAAAACATGAATACAACTTCTTTTAATATTCCTAAAATAAAAGCTATAATAAACAATAAGAAAATTTTTGGTATCTCTCCTACTATGTTTTGTAGTCCATAATTTATTACTTCTGCCTTTTCATCATCTATTTCTGGCATTTCTTTTCTTATTCTATTTGTTAAGAGTGTGCAGATTTTATCTATCATTTTTCTTCACCTCTTTTTATATATAAGATAATACCACTCTTATTGTTTTTGTTAAGTTTTATTTTATGAAATATCGATTTTGTTTTACAAAAATTTCTATAATGCTATTTCGTAAAATATTTTTGCATAAAATAAAAAAATATAGTTAAAGTTTTATAATTCTTCAACTACATTTTTATCATTTTTTAATATACACCATGTTCCTATTGGTTCTGGTAAATCTTTAAATTCTATTTTCTTTTTAGTTATAGGGTGCTCTATTTCAAGTTTATATGCCCATAATGCTATTTGCTTTCCCTTTCCTCTTTTTCCATATTTTTGATCTCCAAATATACTATGTCCAAAATTAGATAATTGAACTCTAATTTGGTGATGCCTACCAGTATATAAGTTTATTTTTACCAGTGATAAATCCTTTATTTCATTATATTTTATCACTTCATAATCTAATTTTGCTTCTTTTGCATTTTTCTTTTCCTTTTTTACTACTTTACTTATATTGTTCCTCTGATCTTTATATAAATAGTCTATTAATGTTCCTTTTTTATCTTCTATTTTCCCATCTACAACTGCTATATATTCTTTTTTAAAAATCTTCTCTCTTACCTGATTACTTAATCTTGACGCTGCCTTAGAAGTTTTTGCAAATATCATTATTCCTCCCACAGGTCTATCTAATCTATGTACTAGTCCTAAATATACATTTCCTGGTTTGTTATATTTTTCTTTTATATATTCTTTAACAATTGTTAGCATATCTATATCACCAGTTTTATCAGACTGAGATGGTATATTAGGTTTCTTTTCTACTACAATTATGTGGTTATCTTCATATAATACTTTTAATAATTTTGCTTTGTTTTGAATTTCTATATTTTTCGCTACATCATTACTATTTTGCATTTTTACTCCTTTTTCTTTTTTACTTATATTAGCTAATATGGTTTTCATTTTCCTATTCCATAAAAAACAACGTTGCACAATCACTTTTATTTTTATACTTTTGTTAATAATTTTTAATCCTACTATTAAATTGTACTAATTCAAACATTCCCATCTTGCATATATTCCACAAGGTAATATTAATTTAGAATTTTCCATAGGAAGTCCTATTTCTCCTGATTCTAATTTCCCTTTATAATTTTTTGTTACAGTTAAATTTAATATATTTTCTAAAACCTTACTAGATATACCTGTAGTATATGAATTTACTAAGAAAAATAATGGGTTATTTGATAGCACCTTTGTACATAATTGGATTAAATCATATATATTATTTTCAAATTGCCAAACTTCTCCTTTAGCACCTCTTCCATATGATGGTGGATCCATAATTATAGCATCATATTTATTTCCTCTTCTTATTTCTCTATTTACAAATTTAACTACATCATCAACAATAAATCTTACATGTCTATCTTGAAAACCTGAAGATGTTACATTTTCCTTTGCCCATGTAGTCATTCCTTTAGAGCTATCCACATGGCATACTGAAGCTCCAGCTGATAAGCATGCTACTGTTGCCCCTCCAGTATATGCAAATAAATTTAACACTTTAATATCTCTTTTCGCACTTCTTATTTTTCTTATCATCCAATCCCAATTCACAGCTTGTTCTGGAAATAGTCCTGTATGTTTAAATCCCATTGGTTTAATATTAAATATTAAGTTTTTGTACTTTATTTGCCATTTAGAAGGCATTTTTTTCTTAAATTCCCATGAGCCACCTCCTGTTTTACTTCTGTTATATACAGCATTTATTTCTTTCCACTTGTTTGGAAAACTTTTTGACTTCCATATAATTTGTGGATCTGGTCTAGATAATATGATATTTCCCCATCTTTCTAATTTTTGGCCATCAGCCATGTCTAATATTTTATAATCTTTCCATTCATTTGCTATTTTCATAATTTTCTTTGCAGTTTTACTGCTATCCCTCCTATTATTAGAATAGCATTATTTTACCATATTTTTTTGATTTTTCCAAGGGATTATGTTTTAAGTTTAAATATTTTGTAAAATTGTAAAAAAGTTATATATCATTATAATGTTTATAGTAGATAATATTATAAATGTTAATATTATTATCGTCATCAGTTTATGCTTGTAAATTTTCTGTATAAATTTTTGATTTATTCTCCTTTTATGATCCTTCTTTATTTCTAATCCCAATAAGTTATCCTCTGTATATTCCATTATTGTCCCTCCTTAAGTTATTTTCATAATATGATATTCAACTTATTATTAATTTATTACTATAAAAAATATATCTTTTCAGAAATTTCTGTTTTTTTCTTTTTCACTTTCCGAAACTCTACATAAATTTGTATTTTTAGCCATTTTGTGCTATAATATATTTAGTTGAAAGAATATTCTTTCACAAATTAACAATTAATTTTTTATAGGAGGCAACATTATGAAACTATCAACAATTGAAAAATTAATTTTCTCATTAGCTACAGTAATCCTTTTTGGATTACTAACAGTAATTTGCTGGGGAATTGCAACGATTTTTCAGCATAGTTCTACATTAATAAATTCTTTTGTAGAACTAAAGCCAGCGTTTTTTATATGCTTTTTAGCTGGTGCTTTTGTTTGGAAAGTTTCTGAAACTTTCATTAAAAAAAGCATTATTCAAAAGATTGTGGTTCGAAGAGAACTCAAAGAGAGTTCTCTTCGAGCCAAAGATACATTGAATAAAATGTATCAGAGGAGAAATAAAGTCTCCTCTGAAAGTCCAGCTCAATAAGAGCTGGATTTTCTCTTTTTTTAACAAGTAAAATATGAATTTAATATTGATATTATTCCCAATTCATAGTATACTATTTATGTAACTAGTAGAGAAATTCTCTATTAAATTTTTCATGACATCAAAGGAGGAACATTTGATGAAAAATTTTGTTATTTTAGTGATAGGCTTTTTATATGTATGTACTTTTGGTATGTTGTGTTTTATCATACAGCAAACCAATTATGAAAAAGAGATGACTAAAGCTTATCCTGCTTTAGCAGTGAACTCAAAATTAAATAGAGTTCGACACAAAATGTCCAAAAAGCATCATCCTAAAACAAAGCCTATGTCAGTATAAGTTTCTAACATACTGACACAAAAAGACGGGAAGCAATCTTCCCGCCTTAACTTTTTTTATTTATTAATTTTCAATCTTTCTGCTAATTCTCTTGTTATTCCCTTTACTTCCATTAACTCTTCTAATGTAGCTTTCTTTATTTTTTCTACACTTCCAAATTTCTTTAACAATGCTTGTTTTTTCACCTTTCCTATTCCCTGTATATCATCTAATTCAGATTTTGTCATTTCTTTATCTCTTAATTTTCTGTGATAAGTAATCGCTGTCTCATGAACTGTGTCTTGAAATCTTGTAATTAATTTCATTAAATTTTCTGATATTTTTAATTCTTTTCTATTTTCATCCATTAAAGCCCTTGTTTGATGTTTATCATTTTTTACCATTCCAAATACTTTAATGTCTAATTCCTTTTCCATATTTTCAATTTGTTCTTGTTTTTCTTTTTCGTCTATGTCTTTTTCTTGAAGTATATTTTCCTGGCATTGTTTTAAAACATTTTGAATGGCTTTTTTAGTTGCTCGTATTTGTGTAATTCCACCATCTGCAAATATAACATCTGGAAGTTTTCCAAACCCTCCATTTGTATTTTTTATAGAATGTTTCAATCTTCTTGTAATTACTTCTTCCATGCATTTAGGGTCATCTTGTCCATATACTGTTTTTATTTTAAATCTTCTTGACAAATTCTTTTTTATAACACCATCTAGCATTACACACATTCCTGCCACCATATATTCCCCTGATATATTTGAAATATCATATGTTTCTATTTTTCTTGGTAATTTGTCCATTTTTAGAACATCTTTCAATTCTAACAATATTTCACTTTTATCTTTTTCTTTATTTTCTAATGTAACTTTTGCATTATTTTCTGCCATTTCCACAAATCTAAGCTTTTCACCCTTTTGGGGTGATTTTATTTCCACTTTTTTTCCTAATTCTGTGGATAACCATTTTTCTATTGCTTCTTTATCTTCTATTTCTTCTCTTATCATAATTTTATTTGGTATATTAGGATTGTCAAAATAATATTGTTTTATAAAACCAGAAAGTATTTCTTTATCTTCCATATCTTTTAAGTCAGTATAAAAGTAATGTTCTCTTCCTATCATTTTACTTCCTCTTACAAAGAAAATTTCTATACAAACTTCTAATTCTGATTTTGCTATTCCTATAACATCTATATTATTTTCTGATATATTAGACACTTTTTGTTTTGCTGAAGCTCTTTCTATTGCCTGCTTTCTATCTCTTAAATATGCCGCTTTTTCATATTCCATTTTTTGAGATGCTTCTTTCATTTGCCTTTCTAAATCCTTTAACACTTTGTCAGTCTTCCCCTCTAATAAGTCAATTATTTCATTTACTTGTTCTCTGTATTCTCCTTTATCTACATTTCCCATACATGGAGCCAAGCATCTTCCTATGTGGTAATTTAAGCATGGTCTTGTTCTTTCTTTTAATGTTCTACATTGATGGATTTTGTATCTTTCTTTTATAAAATCAAGCATTTCTTTTGCTGCCCCTGGATTTGCATATGGACCAAAATATTTTGAACCATCATTTACTACTCTTCTAGTATAGTAAACTCCTGGATATTCTGATTTTACATCTATTTTTATATATGGATAAGTTTTATCATCTTTTAATAGCACATTAAATTTAGGTCTATTCTTTTTTATTAAATTACATTCTAAAATTAAGGCTTCTGCTTCGTTATCTACTACAATGTATTCAAAATGGTCAATTAAAGAAACCATTTTTTCTATTCTAGCTGTTTTATTATTTTTTCTAAAATATTGCCTTACTCTGTTTTTTAAAGAAATAGCTTTTCCTACATATATAATTTTATCATTTTTGTCATGCATAATATAAACACCAGGTTTCCCTGGTAGCTTTTTTAATTCTTCTTCAATATCAAACATTTCTTACCTCTTATTTTGTATTTGTTAAATTTCATCCCCATCTTCTATATAACCTATATATGGTAAATTTCTGTATTTTTGATTATAGTCAAGACCATATCCTATTACAAATTTATCTTCAATTTTAAATCCTATATATTCTACCTCTAATTCTTTTATCCTTCTTGATGGTTTACTTAATAAAGTTGCTATTTTTAAACTATTGGGATTTTTTTCTTGGAAATATTCTTTTAAATATGATAGTGTATTTCCTGTATCTATTATGTCTTCTACTATTAATACATCTTTGCCTTCTATATCACTTTGCAAATCTTTCTTTATTTTTATTTTTCCTGTACTTTCTGTACCTTCATAACTTGAAACTTCTATAAATTCAAATTGAACTTTAGTTTTTAGTCTTTTTGCTAATTCTACCATAAACACAACTGAACCTTTCAAAATCCCAACTAGTATAATTTCTTTTCCTTCATAATCTTTATCTATTTGTTTTGCCATTTCATCTAATCTTTTTTCGATTCTTGTTTCATTAATTAGTATATTCATTTCAAAATTCCTTTCTTAAAATATATTTATTTTCTCTATATTAATTTTATTATATATTAAATTTATAATTGTATCAACCATTATTTTTTGGTATACCAGTTATTTCTTTGTATAAGAAAATCGCTTTGCTCAGTCAAATATAAGTAGCCTAATCTGGTTTTATACAGAAAAATCTTATATATGTCCAAGATAAAATCCAATTTTCCTATCCAATAAAAAGAAACGCAGATAAATCTACTAGATTTATCTGCAACTGAGTTTTATTCTAGATTCGATTTTTGCACTGCTTTTACAGTTTTTAGCATTTTCTGATAGAAACTATCTTTTAAAAGTTGCATTGTTTCTTCACAAATCTTTCTCTTGTGAAAAAGAAAATGAAGTACATTTAATGTTTGCCAAAACTCTGTGTGTTGTTTTTGAACCATTAGTCTATGTACCTCGGGTTCATCGAATACTATTAAGCCTTTTTCCTTAAAAAGTCTTTGATAGCTTTCTTCATATAAAGTTTCTGCATCTTCAAATGCCCAAACTTCTATTATCCCAGAATATTCTAGGGATTTCCGATAGAATACACCTTTTATCCTAGACTCTTTCCATCTTTTTTCTTCTTTTTTATGCATAATTAGTCCTTTCCCTACTTCCTTTTTTATAGGTTCGTTATAAGAAATATAATATCTCTTATCTTTTTTTATATCTGTTAAGTACAAAGAAAATTATAAAACTCAGTTTTATAGGAACTATAAAATCTAGTTTCTTTTTTCAATGTACAAATTTCTTACTTATATAATACCACATTTTTAGGATTTTTTCAATTTATGTAACTTGAATCTCACTCTTCACAGTTAGTTACAATTCACATCTATTTATTCAAAAGCCAAAAGTTTGAACTCTAAAATATTAAATAAAAAAAATTTTTTCAAGGACTTGCTTATTTTTTTATTTTAGTATAATATAATAAAAGTAAATTAAAAGTATGCAAAAATTTTTTACAGAAAGGAGTAGAATTTTTATTTTAATATTTAGCGCCTGGACACTTTTATATAAGTGTTGACGAGGTTCAAGGTTATCGAAATATTCGGCGGATGCCTTGATGGCTTTCACTTATGGTCATTAGTATTGATAAAAAAAGCAATAGTAATGTTGTAACAAAAATTAATACATATAAGTTTTATTTGCATGCCTTTAATTCCAAAAAACAAATTTTAAGGAGGATTTTTTTATGTGTGGAATTGTAGGTTATATAGGAAAACAAAAAGCTAGTCCAATTTTAATTAACGGACTTATGAGATTGGAGTATAGAGGATATGACTCTGCTGGTATATCAACAATAGAGGCAGATGGTCTATCTATCATGAAAGATAAAGGAAGAGTTAAAAATTTATATAATTTAGAAGGAATTAATGACTTAAAAGGAACCATTGGTATTGCTCATACAAGATGGGCAACACATGGTAAACCATCTAAGGAAAATGCACACCCTCATCAAGATAATTCTAAATCATTTAGTGTAGTGCATAATGGAATTATTGAAAACTATAATGAATTAAAAAAATTTTTAATAGATAATGGTTATAAATTTTATTCTGAAACAGATACAGAAATTGTTCCAAATTTAATACATTACTATTATACAAATAATAATAATGAAAGTGGAAAAATGAAGTTTCTAACTGCTGTAAAAAAAGCATGTTCTGATTTAAAAGGAAGTTTTGCTTTAGAAATCATTTGTAAAGATTTCCCTGATAATATGGTAGTTGTTAGAAAAGATAGTCCTTTAGTTATTGGTAAAGGTATTGACGAAAACTATATTTCTTCAGATATCCCAGCTATTTTATCTTTTACTAGAAACTTCTATCTTTTAAATGATTTTGAATATGTATTTTTATCAAGAGATTCTGCTGAGTTTTATGATAAAGATTTAAATAAAATAGATAAAGAAACAAAAAGTATCGAATGGGACGCAACAAGTAGTGAAAAAAATGGATATGATGACTTTATGTTAAAAGAAATTCATGAACAACCAACCGCTATCCGTGAAACAATTGGTGCAAAATTTAACGAAAATTCAAAATGTGAATTTGATGGATTAGATTTTTCTAAAGATTATTTATCAAGTTTAAACAGAATATATATTGTTGCTTGTGGTACAGCAATGCATGCAGGCTTAGTTGGAAAAAATGTTATAGAAAAACTTTGTAGAATCCCTACAGAAGTTGATATAGCATCTGAATTCAGATATAGAGATCCACTAATTGATGATAAAACTTTATGTATTTTTATTTCACAATCAGGTGAAACAGCAGATACTATAGCCGCTTTGAAACTTTCTAAAGAAAAAGGAGCTAAAACATTAGCTATTTCTAATGTTATCGGAAGTTCAATTACTAGAGAAGCTGATTATTCAATATATACTCATGCTGGACCAGAGATTGCTGTAGCATCAACAAAAGCATATACTTCTCAAGTAGTGTTACTTGTAATCTTAGCTATTTATTTTGCTGAAATATTAGAGAGTGATTCTGAAAATTTAGTTAAATTAAAGAAAGAAATTTTAGAATTGCCTAAACAAGTTGAACAATGTTTACAATTAAAAGATAAAATAAAAGAATTTGCCAAAAGAATTTATCAAGAAAAAGATGTCTTTTTCATCGGTAGAGGTGTAGATGAAGCTATTGCTAAAGAAGGTTGTTTAAAATTAAAAGAGATTTCTTACATCCATTCAGAAAGCTATGCTGCTGGTGAATTAAAACATGGTGCTATCGCTTTAATAGAAAAAGGTGTAACTGTAGTAGGAGTTATAACTGAACCTACTTTAGTTGAAAAAACAATAAGTAATATTCAAGAAGTAATAACTCGTGGAGCAAAAACTTTAATTGTAACTAACCAAAAAGTTGATAAATCTATGTTTGATACTGTATTAGAAATACCTGAAACAAATCCATTTATTTCTCCAGTTATAGCAACTGTACCTTTACAATTATTAGCATACTATATCTCAAAAGAAAAAGGATTAGATGTTGATAAGCCTAGAAATCTTGCAAAATCGGTAACAGTAGAATAAATACTTTGTTTTTTACATTATAGTAAATACAATCTACTATAATCTTAAAAATAGACTACAATATTAAATTGTAGTCTATATTTTTTGCTTTTCGGCATCGGAGACACATGGACCAGGTCTAAAAATGTATATTTTTTATTATATAGTCTCTTGCATTTTTTTATCTACTCTAGATACATTCATGTGATTAAAAGTTTTACTATAATTAAGCAAACCGCTCCTGGTAACCCTAATAAGCCTATAATCACACTATTTACTATATTTAATCCTACATGAAATCCAAAATTGGCTCCTATCATATTTATAACATATATCACTACTCCACCTAATATTGAATTAAATATTAATTTTAATATCTTTTTTATAGGAACTATAAAAATTTTACCAACAATGAATATAAAACATATACATGCTAGATATGTAATTATATTTAAATCCATCTTTTCCCTCCAATTAATAACATATAATTATCTTTTAATAATTATTATGCTAAAAATTGGACAAATAGACCTACCCTACTTCTTCATTTAAAAGTCTGTATTTTAAATCATTTATCATATCTACTGTTATTCCCTTCATTTTTGCTACTTTTATTAAATAATTTAATTTTGCCTGATTAGCTTTCATTTGATAAATATAATAATCAACTAATTCATCTTGAGCATATTCAAAATTTTTATCTGCATTTTTTAATTCTTTTCTAGTAATTATTATATTTCTAATTAATTCTTCCTCTTTTTCTATCTCATTCAAATTCTCTATTTCACTTTCTTGAAAATATTCTTCTATCATCTATTTCCTCCCCAAAATATTCTATGGATAATGTTTTCATATTATATTTATAGATTACTTTGCACTGTAAATATCCTGTTTTACTATTATATTCAAATTTACATTTTTTATACTGTCTTTGTCCAATTGCTAGAGTTTTTTCACTTCATGATACTTTACCAAGTTTGCCTTATACATTTTCAGTCCTGGTCCAACTGTCTGTTCATTATAGGGAATACAATTTCCTATAATGTAAAAAACATAAATAAATTTATTCAAAGCCCTTGTTTTTTTGCCTGTTTTGTAGGATAATATATATGTATAAGTTTAAATTTTGAAAGGATATTATAAATGAAGCTGATAGATAAATTTTTAAAAAAATTAAATACAAGTAGAAATACATTTGCAACATATGTATTAACACTAATAACAGTATATTTAGCTATAGATAGAATTGTTGAAATGCTTCTTATGATATTTACAGGTGTATCATATTCATATTGGGGACCTATTCAATATACTTTAGCTTTAGCCTGCCCAATATTTGCATTCCTTTTTTCAGGTGCTTCTGAATTTGCATCTTCTAAGGCTAAAAAGGTTTCAATGTTTTACATTTATGTTATTGGGTTATATATAATTGCTCTTTCAATGTTTACTCAATGGCTTAATATGGGAGCATGGCTGTTATTATTATCTGTTCCAAATTATGTAGAACTTATTACAAATTTTTCAGAAATAGTGAAACCTGCTTTGATAAGTATTTCTCTTTACTTACCTCTTGTTACTATATTTCCATTATTTAAGTGGTTGTATTTTGGAGTTAATGACTCTTTAGACCAAATTCGTTCTATTTGGGATTATGGAGGTATAGATTTATCAGATAAGTCTAAAGATAGAGGGGTATATACATGTGAAGTATATTTATGTACTGATGATGAAACTGGTAAAAGTATAATTATACCAGAATCTTCTAGATACCAATCATTATTTGTTTGTGGTGGTTCTGGTTCTGGAAAAACTGCTTTAGTTTTTGAACCTCTAATTGCTAGAGATATAGAGAAAAAATATTTTTTTAGAGAAGTTTCTAAAGAAATGGGATTTACAGCATTAAAAACTGGTATTGCATATTTAAAAAGACCTTATGATAATGATTATTTAAATAAAAATTTTAATTTAGATATGCTTTCACCTTCTGAAGGTAAAGAAGAAGTTTATAATGCTTATATGAAAAAAATGATTTTAGGTAGAGTAAATAATGAAAATATATACAAAAATTTAGGATTAGAAATCATGTCACCAGACTATGAAATAATTGAACATATGACAGAAGTTTGTGATAACTATGGATTTAAATATAATATCATTGATCCTTCTAATTCTAATTCTATTGGATTAAATCCTTTTGTATATGATAATCCTACAAAAATTGCTCTTACTATTTCTTCTGCTTTAAAAGCAATGTATAACAATGTTCATGATGAAGTAGAAGATGTCTATAGAGAGGATTTTATAATACAAGCAATTGAAAATTTAGCTATAATATTAAAAGAAATGTATCCTAGAATGAATGAAGGTGCTCTTCCAAATATGGAAGACATGCTAAAAATGTTCACTAATTTTGAATTAATTGAAAAAATGTGTGAAATTTTAGCACATGATGAAGAATTAAAAGAAAAATATAGTATACAACTTGCATATTTCAAAAAATGTTTTTATAAAAATGGTAGTGCTAGAGAACAAACTGAAAAAGATATATATGCAGCTGTAACACAGCTTGATAATCTTCTAAGACTACCAGGAGTTAAATCAATTTTATGTAACAGATTTAACAATATAAATTTTGATGATATGCTTGCAAATGGTGAAATAACTTTTGTATGTACAAGACGTGGAGATTTAGGTTCTTCAACTCATCAAGCATTTGGATTATTTTTCTTAATCTCAATGCAAAATGCAGTTTTAAGAAGACCTGGAACTGAAAATTCTAGAGTTCCTAATTTCTTATATATTGATGAATTTCCTGATTTTATATGTAAAGCTACTGAAGCTATGTTTACAATGTATAGAAAATATCGTGTAGGAACAACTATATCAGCTCAAAACTTAGCTCAGCTAACAACTTCAAAAGCTAAAGAAAATTTAAGAAACACTATTTTATCTAACTGCGTAAATAAGATATTTACTGGAAATGGTGTTGTTGAAGAATTAGAATGGTGGGCTAAAGAGTTTGGACAAAAAAGAGAATGGACTTTCAAAAGCGATTTAGATACAGAAACTATGAAATATGCTAGCAAAATGGGTGATATTAAATGGGAATATGTAAAATATTTTTCAGCTGGAAAATTGCAAGGTGGAATTTCTGATAAAAAAGCTGCATATAAGATTAAAAATATTGGTGGTTCTTTCTTAGTAGGTCCTGGAAAGTTTAATTATTTAGAATCTAAATATAAAGAACGTCAACCAATAAAAACTTATGATTTTGGAAAATATTCTGATGGTGTAACTACTGCTACAGAAGATGACACTTCACCTAAAAAGAAATTTGATTTAAAAAATCTAGATTTTAAAGATGATAGAAATGAAATTAATCCTGTACAAACTGATACAACTGATTCTAAATATTTCTTTGATAATGATGATGCAGTAGTTATAAATTTTAAAAGAAATGAAAAAAAATAAAGACTTACTAATTTTTTAGTAAGTCTTTCTAATTGTATAGGAAAACTCAAGTTTTTCCTATACAATTAGAAAACAACGTTGCACAGAAAAATTGCTTTTACTATTATATATTTAATCCTATTAGTTCTAAAAGAATTCCAGATACTACTCCTATCGCATATAATAATATTGTAATTTTTATATTTTCTTTAACACCTTTATTAATCCTAAATAAAACTGCTAATCCAACACCTGCACTAACTAATAATCCTGCTATCATAGTTCCAATTGATATTATATTTGTTAGATACATTTGTGTTATTATTACTGATGAAGCACAATTAGGTATTAATCCTATTATTCCTGATAATATTGGCCCTAATATTGGTCTGTCTAACATAAATCCTGCTATATTTTCTTCTCCTATAAGATGAATTACTAAATTAATAACTAAAGTAAATAAAAATATAAATATAAATATGTTTATTGTATGTTTTAATGCTGATTTAAATATTCCATGTTCACAGTGACAATGCTCTTTTTCACATAAATCTATTATTTTTTCTTTTTCTGTATTCCCCTTATTTTTTAACCTTATTACAAAATCAATTAAAAATCCAGCTATCATTCCTATAATTAATTTTATTGCTAGTATTTTTAAAATTATATCTATAGCAACTCCTTCAGATAAAAAAATTGGTAGCATTTCATCTGAAGTAGATAAATACACAGCAATTAATGTACCAAGAGTTATTACTCTAGCAGCATATAGATTTGTTGCAGATACTGAGAATCCACATTGTGGAACGATTCCAAGTAAGGCTCCTATAAATGGTCCGTATTTTCCAGATTTCTTTATTGTTTCTTTTGTTTTTTCTTTCGTTTTATGTTCTATATATTCCATTAATAAATATGTAAGAAACAAAAATGGAATTAACTTTACACTATCTATAATTGCATCTTCTAATATTTCTAGCATTTCTTCCTCCTTCTAATATTAAATATATTAGCATATATTTTGCAAAAATTCAACTACATTTATGTTACTTCATTTTGTAAAACGTTGTTTTTTATTACAGTTCACTATAATAAACCTCATATAATTAAGTCGAAAGTTATACTATTTTATAACTTTCGACTTTTAATAAATAAATGCAAATAATAATTTTTACTTAGTAATCTTAAATTATCTTCTTCTATATCTGCCACATATACAACCAGTTCTACCATTATTCGAAGCATTTGGTACAACATTAATCCTAGTTGCTATTTCATCATTATTGCATGAGCAATTATTATTATCAACTATTCTTATAACTCCATTAATTGTATTAGCTTGATTTACATTATTATTATCACAACCACAATTATTATTACATCTATTATCATCACAGCAACTATTATTACTGCTAATTGTAAGTAAATTATTTGAAGTTCCATTAGCACAATTACTATTTATTGTTAACAAATCTCCATTGCCATTATTTCCACAGTTACTACTAATTGTTAATAAATCATTTTCATTATTATTTCTCTCCCTACATCTACTATCTCTTCTACACCTATTATCATCACAATCATGATTTTTAAAAAATCTACTTATTAAACAAGTTATAACTGCTGTTATATAACTTATCAATGTATATATTAATGTTGCCACTAAAAAATTCAAATTTGATATTACAAATGTCACTATTAATCCTATTGCAAATATAATTCCTGCTACTAATGGTGGACATTTAATTAATTTTTGTAATGCTATAGAAAATATAATTACTGCTAATGGTATTGCAAAAAATATAAGTAAAATGTTCATATTTTTTTCTCCTTTTTCTTTTTACTATATTTTATGCATAATTTAAAAAATTGTTAATAAAATTACTATTTGCAATATTAATACAAATTTTACTCAAATATAATCTTATCTAACTAGCTACAAATTTATATCATTTAACAATAACTCTAATATATTTCTAATTATATACAACATTAACTAGATATAATCCTTGAGGTGGTAAAGTTTTTCCTGCATTTTCTCTTTTCTTAGACAATATTATATTTTCTACTTCTTGAGGTTCTATTTTATTTAATCCTACCTCTACTAGTGTTCCTGCAATAATCCTTACCATGTTATATAAAAAACCATTCCCTGTTAATTCTATATAAATTCTTTCGTTACCTGCATCTATTACTTCTGCTTTATATATCTTTCTAACACTACTTTTACTACTAGTTCCACTTGCTTTAAAAGCCTTAAAGTCATGTTCTCCCTCAAAATATTTAACAGCTTTCTGCATTTTTTCTATATCTAATTTTATTGGTATATGTGTTTCTAGATTCCTATATATTGCTGTTCCATATTTAGAATTATTAATTATATATCTATATGTTTTTTTCTTACAATTTAATCTACTATGAAATCTTTCTTCTACTTCTTCTGCTGATTTGATTATAATAGATTTTTTTAGATTTGTATTAAGCGCTATAGGAAATTTTTCAATTGGAATATTTGAATTTGTCTTAAAATTAGCAACTTGTCCTATTGCATGTACTCCAGCATCTGTTCTTCCTGACGCCATTAAATTAACTTCTTCTCCTGTAATCCTTTCTATTGCTTTTTCTATCTCACCTTGAATATTTAATTTATTAGGTTGCTTTTGCCATCCATTAAAATCTTTTCCATCATATTCAATTAATAATTTTATATTTCTCATATATTACTTTCCTTTCACGATATTTTTTATCTATCAATTTCACAATATTGTTTTATTACATTATAGGAAATTGCATTTCCTATAGTTACTATTCATGGCCTAAAAACATCTAAAGCTTTGTGATATATATTATATTCTAAGCGGGGGTTGGGGGGACCGACACACTACATAATGTTAATAAATCAATGATGACTTTGAAAGAATTGATTTATCTACAGTATGTAAAGTGTTGGGATAGCACAGAATATAATATATATCACAATATTTAGTAATAGCTATGAATTGTAACTTCCTATAATGTAATAAAAGTCGCAATTTATGCGACTTTCTACTATTTACTATCTGTTTCATTTTCTTTGATTTGAGATTCTAATTTTTCTTTATGCAATCTTTCTTTTATTTCTCTTATTTTATTTCTTCTTGCCTTTTTTTCAACTGCAAATCTTTTAGTCACAATGTTACTAATTAATATTTTCTTCAAAGCATCTTCTTTTACGTCTGCAATTAATGTTCCATCTTTTGCAATAGAAATTTTTCCAGTTTCTTCTGAAACAACAACTACTATACTATCAGATTCTTTTGATATTCCGATAGCTGCTCTATGTCTGGTTCCTAGCTCTTTTGCTATATCATTATCAGCAGCCAGTGGAAGCACACATGCTGCTGCTGCTATTTTATTTCCTGATATAACTACGGCCCCATCATGTAAAGGTGTTTTTGGCTCAAATATATTAACCAACAATTGTGGTGATACATCTGCATCCATTGGAATTCCACTTGATATAACATCTTGAATTTTTATATCTCTTTCCATTACAATTAAGGCTCCTGTTTTGCTTTTAGCTAATTCTCCTGCAGCTATAACAACTTTATATACATCTTCTTTTGTTTTAGTCGCTAAATCTTTATCTATACCAAAAAATTTTGTAAACTTATTTGTACCAAGTTGCTCTAATCCTCTTCTTAATTCAGGTTGGAATATAACTATTATAGCAATAACTCCTAAATTCATAATTCCTGTTAAAATCCAATTTAATATCTGTAGATTAAATAATCCACTAAGCCATGTTATAACTATTAAAAGTGCTATTCCTTTTATAAGTTGCCATGCTCTAGAACCTTTTACTATCTTCAAAAATGAATATATTAAAAATATTACTATTGCTAAATCTATTACTAAAGTTATTAGTTCAAATGGATTCTCCTGTAAAGATTTAATATATCCTACTATATTATCTGTATAAAAATTTTCCCAATTCATTCCGAAATCAATTATCATATTCTTACCTCTTTTTTTATATCATTAGTGAATATATAAGTGATGAAGCTGTTGCAACAACCATTAATATTGCTAAAATACCAGCCATTACTTTTACAAAAATTTGTCCTTTATCATATTTTCTTACTTTTTTAGTTTTTTCTTGTTGTTTTTTATCTTTCTTCATTTTTATCATCCTTTCGTAAAAATAATATATTATTATGCTTTATTTTATATTATCTGTCAAGAATTATTTTAGCAAATTTTTAACCAAAAGTCAATTTCTAGTTACAGTTCACAACCATTATTAGATAATGTGATATATATTATATTCTAAGCTATTCTACAATTTCTAATATCATTTTTTGTTTTGAAATTTTCTCCTCTGTTACGTGAATAACATTTAACAAATCCTTTTTAGCTTTAACTAATTTTTCCTCCGAATTAGCATATATTGTAACTAATTCTTCACCTTCTTTAATATTATCAGAAACTTTTTTATTTAAAATAATACCAACCGAATTATCTATACCATCCTCTTTTCTAACTCTTCCAGCACCTAGCTCACATACGATCTCACCTATCCTTTTAGCATCCATATTTTTTATATATCCTGATTTAATGCTATATAATTTTTCAACATATTTTGCTTTTGGAAATTTATTTACATCTTTAATATATGATATATCTCCTCCTTGATTTTCAATTAATTGTAAAAACTTCTCATATCCTTTACCATTTTTTATATTTTCTATCATTTTTATTTTATTCTCAGATATATTTTCTCCTTTACCAGCCAATTTTATCATATATGCACCAAGTTCTAGTACCACTTCTTTCAAATCTTCTGGCATATTACCTTTTAAAAAGTCAATTGCCTCTATTACTTCTAAGGAATTTCCTACTGCATATCCTAATGGTTCATCCATATTAGTAAGTATACATACTGTTTCTCTATTAGCTAGTTCACCAATTTCTATCATTTCCTTAGCTAATTCTTCTGCACTTTCTTTTGATTTCATAAATGCTCCTGAACCACATGTAACATCTAAAACTATCTTTTGAGCTCCACTTGCTATTTTTTTGCTCATAATACTAGATGCTATTAATGGTATACTTTCTACACAAGAAATACTATCTCTTAAACTATATATTTTCTTATCTGCTGGTGCTAAATTTAAAGTTTGAGATATCATACTTATTCCTATTTTTTCCACATTTTTTACAAAATTGTTGATATCTATTCCTGTATTATATCCTGGTATTGATTCTAATTTGTCAACTGTTCCTCCTGTAAAGCCTAGCCCTCTTCCTGACATCTTAGCCACTGGTATTCCTAAAGATGCTACAAGAGGTAATAATATAAGAGATACCTTGTCCCCTACTCCTCCTGTTGAATGCTTATCTACTATTATTTCATTTAGAATTGATAAGTCTAACTTTTCTCCAGAATTTGCCATTGCAATTGTTAAATTAGTAGTTTCTTGTTTAGTCATTCCATTTAGATATATTGCCATTACTAATGCAGCAGCTTGATAATCTGCAATTTCACCATTTGTATATCCTTTTATAAAATATTCAATTTCTTCTTTTGATAATTCTTCTTTATCTCTCTTTTTCTCTATTATATTTAAAATATTCATATTTCCTCCTAAACAAACTTTTTTATAAAACTTCTTCTATGTATTGGACATGGTCCATATTCTTTAATTGCTTGTATATGTTTAGCAGTTCCATATCCTTTATGATTTACAAATCCATATTGAGGATAAATTTCATCCCATTGTCTCATAATTCTATCCCTTGTTACTTTAGCTATTATTGAAGCTGCTGCTATATTATAACATTTCGCATCTCCTTTTATAATAGAGTCATATGGTATTCCTTTTGTATTAATATGTGTTAATGCATCTACTAATATTAAGTCTGGCTTTACATCTAATTCTTCTACTACATTTGTAACACCTTGTTTCGTTGCATTTAATATGTTTATTTCATCTACAACATCTTGTCCTATAACTGCAACTGAATAACTAATCGCTTCTTCTAATATTAAATCATATAACTTTTCTCTTTTCTTTTCAGAAACCTTTTTAGAGTCATTAACTCCTTCTATCATTGAATCTTTCGGCATTATCACTCCTGCAACAACAACAGGACCCGCTAATGGTCCTCTTCCTGCTTCATCTATTCCACAAATTAATTCAAATCCTTTATTATATAAATCTTTTTCCATACTTTTCAAATTTGTTAATCTTTCTAATTCTTTCTCTTTTATTTCAATCACTCTTCTTTCATTAATTCTACTATAAGTGTTTAGCTTTATTGTTACTAGATAATGTGATATATATTATATTCTAAGCGGTGGTCGTGGGGACCGACACGCTACATAGTGTTGGGATAGCACAGAATATAATATATATTACAAAACTCTAGATGCTTTTATGTTACGAATAGTACTATTTATGTTTCTATTTGTTCTAATTCAGACAAAGAATATTTTCCATTATATCCCATAGTATTATAAATCTCTGCACTTGTATCTTCTATATTATAAACTATAACATACCAGCCTTCAGTAGCATTTGACTCTACATCATTTATTCCCATATTTTTTAAATTCTCTGTTTCAAGTATATAAACTTTTCCATTTTTTATATCCTCTAAACTGATTCCAATATCAACTAATTCATCTTTTATACTATCATCTTCACTTACTAATTTTCCCTTATCTGCTCCACTTAATTCATTTTGTGCTTTTTCTTTCATTTCAGCAGTAGCATTATTAGGATCAACTCCTAAATCAAAACTTGCATTTTCAACATATTCTCTGGCTTTTGTTTGTATTAATAACATATTTGTCTTTAAAGCTTCTAGTTTTGCTTCTTTTATAGAACCTTTCCCTGTATATACTGTAATCCCAGCTAAAATTAATAATACAATTATAGTTATAACTAATACAACTAATGTTATTCCTTTTTGATTATTTTTTATCATTCCTTTACCCTACCTTTTTTTCTTTTTATTATTTCTTATTTTTTATGATATTATTATCTGTTTTGCCTTATTATATCCTTTTTTGTTTTATTTTTCAACTTTAATTTTACCTTATTTCAATTCTTTGTAACTATTTTGTTAGCATTCAGCCTATTGCTCGAAAACATATATTGAACAATAATATTAATTTGAACAAAAGCACTATTTTTACAATAAAAAAACCTTTTTTCTTCACATAAATTTCACAAATATATTGTATTATATGAGCATAATAGGTTATTATATATGATATGGGAGGTCTTATAAATGGAAAATAATAATAATCAAACAAACGAAACTAAAAATTCAAAATTTAAAACTGTTTCAAACCCAGGTACATATAAAACAGTATATGAGATTGATAACAAACAAAAAAAGAAATTCAATTTAGGGAAAAATATTTTTCTACCATTTTTTAGCGGTGTAGTAGGATGTGCTGTTGTCATTGGTACATGTTTTGGTGTACCTTCTATAAAATCAAGAATTATGGGTATGAACTCTACAAATTCAACTAATTCTACTACATCTCAAACTAGTGGATTAGTTGATCAAGTATCACTTTCTAATTATTCAGACACAGCTGTTTATGCTGCCAATAAAATTTTACCTTCAATAGTTGGTATACAGATTGAGTATAATGTAACTTCAATGTTCTCTATGTTTGGTAATGGTCAAACATCAACTGCTACTGCTACAGGTTCAGGAATTATAATTAGTGATGATGGTTATATATTAACTAATAATCA
This sequence comes from uncultured Clostridia bacterium, assembly GCA_944393395.1. GTDB lineage: Bacteria > Bacillota > Clostridia > TANB77 > CAG-508 > CAG-269. The sequence goes on along the minus strand of CALYAB010000001.1, from coordinate 35,731 downwards.
TGTTGTTTCTTCTAGCGAATCTGAATCATATTACCAAGTATCAGAAGCAACAAAGATAACTGTAACTTTATTTGATGATGATACAACATATGAAGCTAAAATTGTTGGTACTGACGAAGAAACTGATTTAGCAGTTATTAAGATTGATAAAACTGGTTTAACAAAAGCCGAATTTGCTGATTCTGATTCTATAAAAGTAGGTGAATTCGCTATGGCTGTTGGTAGTCCTTTAGGATTACAAAGTTCTGTAACTTGTGGTATTGTAAGTGCTGTTAATAGAGAAGTTACCGACTCTGAGGGAAAGACATATACTTTAATTCAAACAGACGCTGCTATAAATGCAGGAAATAGTGGTGGAGCTTTAGTTAATAGTGAAGGTAAAGTTATAGGTGTTAATACTTTAAAATTAACTGGTGAAAATGTCGAAGGTATGGGATTTGCTATTCCAATTAATTCAACAACAGATATTACTTCTCAATTAATTGAATATAGCAAAGTTAGACGTCCATATATTGGTATCACAGGTATGGAATTAGATTCACAAACTGCTCAAAAAAATAACTTAGTTGAAGGTATTTATGTTAAAGATGTAGAAGATTTCTCAGCTGCTGAAAAAGCTGGAATTAAAATAGGTGATGTAATAATAGAAGCTGATGGTAAAAAAGTTAAAACTATGGATGAATTAAATGAAGTAAAAAATTCTCACAACATTGGTGATGAAATGAAAATTAAAATAAATAGAGATGGTCAAGAAAAAGAATTAACCTTAACATTAGGAGAACAACCTTAATTTTTAATTACTCTTCACTTTAAGTTCACAAAATGGACAAATTTACTAATTATAATATTATCATAATCAGTAGCACATACTGATTTAAAATAAAAAACATCCCCTTTTATTTTCAAAAAAGAGAAGCTTGTAAGGCTTCTCTATTTTTTGTACTAAATCTCTAATATGCAATTACTAAATCCATTTCACTTGTTAAATTTTCATTTCCATAAGCATATATTATATATATTTTTCCGTCTTTCACAAAAAATTCTTTTGAATTTTTAACTTTGTACATTTCATCATCAGGATTTCTTTCAAAAATACTATATCCCAATGACTTTAAGTCTTGTACCTTTTGTTGTTCTGTTGTAATTTCTTCATTTATTTTATTTTCTACATCTTGAACACTTAATTGTTTATTATTTATCATTTCTTCTAAAGTTATTTCTTTATTATTTTTCAAATCATAATTATATGTCTGTATTATAACTCTTTGCGCACTTGAAGATTCTTTTAAATTTGACCTAATTATCAATGATAAAATATCATTTTCTATTGTAGCTTCATATTGTACTGTATATATGATATTTTGATTTTTTGTTTGTAAAACATTTTCTGCTTTACCTTCAAATGTTTCTTTTATTTCTTCATTATATTTAGCTATTGTCTCATTATCAATATTTATATATGGTATATTTAAATTTAATTCATAACTTTTTTCTTCAGTTTCATTTTTTGTATAATATGTATATATTAAATCTTGATTTTCATCAATCTTTTTTATATCTAAATCAGAATTATACTCTTCTAATTGATTTTGAAATATTTCATCAAAACCTGATACCAGTAGTTGATAATCTATATCACTTTGAGTTATACTTGAACCTCCAATTGTTATCAACCTATCTAACTCTTCACTACCATAATAGTATGATAAAATAACAACAATTATCGCTATAATACAAGCTATTATTGATATTGTATATATAATAACTGCTTTGACATTAGGTTTTTCCTTCTTTGGTAAATTAACATTCATATTCTATACCTCTTACGTTATTCTCTCAAGTTATTATAACATTCATATATTAATATTTCAATATAAAATTTTTAAATTATTGACTATTCTTGCATTTTGAGGTATGATATATATTGTATATTTATATAGAAATGAGGAGTTTAAAGTATGTTATGTTCAGAATGTAATAAAAATCCAGCTATACTTTTTTATAAAAAAATTGAAAATGGTAAAGAATCATTAGAAGGATATTGTTATAACTGTGCAAAAGCTAAAGGAATTGACCCTAATGATGTTTTATATAGACAAAATGAAATCTTAGCAAAAGATTCTGTAAACCTTAATGATATGACAAAACAATTTGAAACAATTTTTAAAGATTTAGCTGAAAATATTAATTTAGAAGATATTGAAAATATTGATGGAGCCATTACTTTTGATAATAGTAGTGAAGATAACAATGATGGAAATGCTAAAATATCAGGAGCAGCTATTCCATTAAGTTCACTATTTTCTAATATGTTTGGTAATTCAAATAGTAATAATGATAATAATAATGAATTAAATAATGGTAGAAAAAAAGTAAGGGTTGAAAAGAAAAAAAACACAAAACAAAATAAAAAGAAAAAATTCTTAGATACTTATGGTACAAATTTAACAGCCAAAGCCAAAAATAATCAATTAGACATTGTTGTGGGAAGAGACACTGAAATTAAGAGAATTATTCAAATATTAAATAGACGTTCTAAAAATAATCCTTGCTTAATTGGTGAACCAGGTGTTGGTAAAACAGCTATCGCTCAAGGCTTGGCTATAAGAATCGCTAATCAAAATGTACCTGCAAAATTATTAAATAAAGAAGTATATCTTTTAGATATGACCGCTGTTATTGCTGGAACACAGTTTAGAGGTCAATTTGAATCAAGAATGAAAGGTATTATTGATGAGTGTAAAAATTATGGAAATATAATTCTAGTAATTGACGAAATTCATAATATAATTGGGGCAGGTGATGGTGAACATTCTATGAATGCTGCAAATATTTTAAAACCTGCACTTTCAAATGGAGAAATCCAATTAATTGGTACAACAACTTTAAAAGAATATAGAAAATATATTGAAAAAGACTCTGCTTTAGAAAGAAGATTTCAACAGGTTTTAGTTGAAGAACCTAATATTGATGATTCTATTGGAATTCTTGAGGGAATTAAAAAATATTATGAAGAATATCATAAAGTAAAAATTTCTTTAGATGTTATTAAACAAACTGTTATTATGTCTGAAAAATATATTCATGATAGATTTTTACCAGACAAAGCAATTGATATTTTAGATGAAGCTTGTTCAAGAATAAATTTAGAGAATAAAGAATTATTTACTTTAGAAAAACTAAAACAAGAATTAGAGCAAGTTCAGGCTGAGAAAGAAGAAGTAATAGCTGCTGATTCAACAGAAGATTATCAAAAAGCTGCTGATTTAAAAACACATGAATGCCAATTAATCGAACAAATTGATAAATTAAATAAAAAAATGAAACCAAAACAATTAACTATTGAAGATATAGCAAATGTTATTGAAAGTTGGACAAAAATACCAGTTCAAAAAATCACAGAAGCTGAAACACAAAAATTATTGAATCTTGAAACAAATCTTCATAAAAGAATTATTGGTCAAGATGAGGCTGTAAGTGCTGTAGCTAGAGCAATTCGCAGAAATAGAGCTGGACTTAAATCAACAAAAAGACCACCTTCATTTATATTTGTAGGTCCTACAGGAGTTGGAAAAACAGAACTTGCCAAAAGCTTAGCTTATGAGATGTTTGGCTCTGAAGATTCTATTATTAGAATTGATATGTCTGAATATATGGAAAGTCACTCTACTTCTAAATTAATTGGTGCACCTCCTGGATATGTTGGTTATGATGATGCTGGTCAATTAACAGATAAAGTTAAAAGAAAACCTTATTCTATAATATTATTAGATGAAATAGAAAAAGCACATCCAGATGTATTTAATATTTTATTACAAGTTTTAGATGATGGTATTTTAACAGATAGCCAAGGAAATTCTGTTAGTTTTTCAAACACTATTATCATTATGACCTCAAATGCAGGTTCTAACTTGAATAACAATTCTATAGGATTTGGAAATTCAACAATTAATAAAAATAAGATTTTGGATAGTTTAAAAGATGTATTTAGGCCTGAATTTTTAAATAGGGTTGATGAAATTGTTACATTTGACGCACTAACAAATGAACAATTATTACAAATCGTTGATTTAATGTTAAATGATACTGTCAAAGCATTATCTGATAAAGATATTACTATGAAAATTTCTAAAAAAGCTAAAAATTATATTTTGGAAAAAGGTACTGACATTAAATTTGGTGCTAGGCCATTAAGAAGAGCTATTCAAAGATATATTGAAGATGAATTGTCTGAGATGATATTGAAACAAGAATTATTAGATGGACAAACTGTATATATAGATTTTGTAGATGAAAATTTAAAATTTGAAGTTAAATAATAAATCTTCTATGCAAATTTATGAAATAAATTTACAATATGTTGTTTTTTGTTAATTAGAAAAAAATTATAGAATGGGGGTTTATATGCTAAAACACGTACCAAATGCACTAACAATAATTAGATTTTTATTGATACCATTTATTGTAGTAAATATTTTTATGGGAAATTTTATACTTGCTTTTGTATTTTTTACAATTTCAGGTATAACTGATATCGCAGACGGATTTATCGCAAGAAAATTTAATTTAATATCTAACTTTGGAAAATTAATGGATCCTTTAGCAGATAAGTTAACTCAAATATGTACACTTGCTTCTTTGACATTAAACCATATTATACCTATTGGTATATTGGCTGTTGTATTATTAAAAGAATTAATTATGATTGCTGGTGCATCTTTCCTTTATGGTAAAGATGTGGTTGTATATAGTAAGTGGTATGGAAAATTGGCAACTGTACTTTTTTACCTTGCAATTGTATTTTCTTTGTTAATTAACCAATTTAATCTAGAATCTGTTTGGTCAAACTTGGATTTATGGTTGTTCTATTTAGCTTTATTTGCTACTGTGTTTTCTTTACTTATGTATATTAAAGATGTGTATAAAAAAGGATTTATTGATAAACAAGATTTGAATAAAGAAGTAACTATTGATAAGAAAGAGAAAAAGAAAAAATAAAACAGACAGAAGACAGAAGACAGAAGGGGCCAGTGCTGAAAATGTATGCGATTGAATTAATTTTTTAATTCAATCGCATACATTTTCAGCACTGGCCCCTTCTGTCTTCTGTCTTCTGTCTGTTTTATTCATAATCCTCTATCAACTGATTTAATTCCACTCTCCCATTAGCCTCAATCCCATTTTGTAATTCAACTCTATCTGTCTCTGTTAAAAATTCTGTCGCAATATCTGTTTCCTCAACAAATTCTTCACTATCTCCCACTTTCAAAAACACTGCCACTTTTCCATCTTTCTCTCTCAGAATATAATGTTCCCCACACTCACTATCAAATTCTCTATACAAAACAATTTGATTTTTAGAAAACTCTTCTATTGTCCAACCTTCATATTGTTGTTGTAAATCTTCTTCTGTCTTATTTACCAATTCTGCTGGTATACTAGAATATTGTTCTATAGTATGCCCACATTCTTTATAATATCTTCTAAATACAATTGAACAATTAGGAGATATTTTCTCACTTTCTGTACTCGTTTCTTCTACTAAAGTATTATTTTGTAACATATTTTCATATTCATCTGTGCATTCATCCAAAATCTCTTCACTATCTTGTTCTGATATTTCAACATTTTCTTCCTCTTTAATAGAATTTTTTAACAAAAGTACGCCTATTACTGTGCCCAATATAAATAATACTATAATAGCTGATATTATTATACTTTTTCTCATACTTATTTACATTCCTTCCTATGGTTTAAATTGAATTTCAAAAATAATTACTAAAACTTTCTAAAATTCACCTTTAATATCCTTTTATAGTATTATTTACCTTTTTTTATTGTTTATACATTTATTTTTTATACAATAACAGCTGTTAGATCAAAACAGCATGCTTAAATAGGAGAAAATCCGAAAGTTATATTATAATATTCTATTCTCTTATATGAATAGACAAATCCATCCTTTTCCCATTTGTTTTAATTTTTATTTCACCATTCTGATCTGTTCTAAAAATTTTCGCACCGAAAACTTTCTAACCTTTCTAGCACTTCACTATTTGGATGTCCAAACATATTATTTTCTCCTACCCCTATAAGTGCAATCTTAGGTTTCACCTCTTCTAAAAATTCCTGTATAGTAGAAGTTTTTGAACCATGATGTGCAACTTTTAAAATAGTTGTTTTTAAAACTTCTAAATTATCTTTATATGTATCTAATAGTGCTTTTTCAGCAACTTTTTCTATATCTCCTGTAAATAACATACTAAAATTCTTATATTTTAATTTCATAACCATAGCATTATTATTTAAGATATTTTCACTTATTTTTTGTTCTATTGGCCATAATATATCAAAAGTTAATGAATCAATCATTACTTTATCTCCTGCTTCTAGAATTTGAACATTTAATTTTTTTTGTTTTATAATTTTAAAAAATTTTTCATAATTCTCATTACTTTCACCTTGTTTTGTAATATATATTTTTCCAACTTTTAAATTTTCTAAAATCCTTAATATTCCTCCTACATGGTCTTGGTCAAAATGAGATATGAATACATAGTCTATTTTCACATATCCTTTGTCTAGAATATATGGTAATAAAGTATCTTCTCCGATATCAAATGTTGTTGATGTACTTCCTCCTCCATCTACTAATATTGTTTTATTTTTAGGTGTAATTATAAAACAAGCATCTCCTTGACCTACATCTATAAAATTAATTTCTAAATTTGTATTTAAACAATTAAATATTATAATTAATATCATTATGAATATAATTTTATATGTCTTTAAATATATTTCTTTGATATCTTTTTCCTTAATAATTTTATTTAATTTTTTTTGCAAATTCCTCTTTTTTTGATTTATTTTATATTTACAAAGAGCTATTAAATTTTTCACTCTTTTTTGAGTATAATTTATATATTTGCTTGTGTAAATTACATATATCTGATTAATTATTAGAATAAATATGTAATATAAAATAATTGATAAAATCCTTGGTGTTGCTACATATATTTTTGAAAATGGTAACTCTGATAAATTAGCTATTTGAACAAAAAGTTTTATACCTATTGATAAAAATATTGAAATAAAATTTGAAATTTCTAAATTTATAAATGATGTTATTATAAAAATAATGGCTAACATCATTATTGGTCCAACAATTACACTTACTAAAATATTTGTTAATATAAAATATATCCCTATCATATTAAAATGATATATCATAAGTGGAATTATCATTATTTGTGCTGACAAAGTGACTGATAGAGTGTCTTTTAAATTATCTATTATTCTTGAAAATTTATTATTTTTTCTAATTTTTACATTATTTTTTCTAAATTTTAAATTATCTAAATTGTTTCTTATATTTTTATTGAAAATAATTATTCCTATAGTTCCTAAATATGATAATTGTAGTCCTACTCCGAGTAATCGCATATGGATTTTTTATTAATATAATTAATAATGAAAAACCAATTGACGTCCATATATCTTTTTTTCTATAAGTTAAAAATGCAATTACATTAATAATTCCCATTATCCCTGCTCTTACTATAGAACTTGTAAATCCTGTTATACTCATATAAAATATCAGGCTAAAAATGACTAAATATTTTACATTTCGTTTTCCTAAAAATTTTTTAAATATAAATTCTATTCCTACCACAATATATATAATATGCATTCCTGATACGGCTAGAACATGAGATATATTAGCTATTTGAAATTTTTCTTTTAATTCTTCTTCTAAATTTGTGGTATCACCTAAAATCAAACCTTTTACTATTCCTTGATATTCTGTCTCTAATATTCTCTCAATATTTTTATTTATTGTGATTTTTATTGAATTTATAGATTTTTCTAATATATTTACATTATTAGAAGAAACTTTTGTATACTTTTCTACCGCTAAAGTTCCATATATTTTGATTGATTTCAAATATAACTGATAGTCAAAACCGCCATAATTTCTTTGCTCACTTCCCTTAGAAAACTCTCCTTCACATATTATTTTATCTCCATAATCTAGTTCTATCTCTTTTTTTACATCTATATAAATCTGTGTATTCTCATATAAATCCAAACTATTTATTTTTAAAACTTTTAACTTATATTTATCTTTATATTCTTTTTCTATTGTATTACTCACTATTATTCCTTCTACTTTTATTTTTTCTTCTTTATATAAATTATCATATTTATCTTCTTGGAACATAATAATTGTGTTTGAAATGATTGAACTAATCATAATTAATAAAATTACATTCTGAGTTAAAACCAGTTTTATATATCTAAAATATCTGGTCATTGATATTAATTTAAATTTATGTTTTCGTCTTATTCTTCTTTTTAACAAATACATTAAAGTTATCAGGATATACAAAAGGACTATACTAAATTGAAAGTATAGCCCCCATATTATTCCTATTATATATCCTATAACTATAACTACTATCGGCCTTTTTATTATATCGCCTCCAATTACAACTATAATATTCTTCTTGCACCTGCATAATTATTATTATAATATCCTGTAGTTAAAGAATCTATTCTAACACCTGTTGATGGAGTTGATGCATGGATAATTTGCCCTCCACCTATATATATTGCAACATGATTTATTCCTGATTTACCAAACATTACTAAATCACCTGGTTGCAAATTAGCTCTACTTACTGCAACACCATTACCATATTGACCTGCTGCTGTTCTACTTAAAGATATTCCATGTTGTTTAAATACATATGATGTGAATCCTGAACAGTCAAATCCTGTACTTGGTGAACTTCCTCCATAAACATATTTATATCCTAAATATTGTTTTGCTGTTGCAACTATTGATGAACCATTACTAGATGCTGGTACACTTGTTGCTTGAGCAGTTGTTTGTGCTGATGTTGTTTTAGTTGACTTTGTTTTTGTACTACTTGATTTTCTTGTTGTTGCTTCACTTCTTGATGTTTCTTGTTTAGTATCTGATAATAATGAAGTTGAAATATATCCCTCTACATTATTAACTTTTACTTTACTCCATCCATTTGCTTCACTATAAACTTGTACTTCTGTATTTAATGCTATTGTTGTTAATATTGAACTTGTTGTATTCTCTTCTTGTCTTACATTTACAGTAGTAGAATTAGTATATTGTGTTTTGATTGGTGTTTGTTGAACAGGTTCTTGTACCACTTGTTGCTCTTCTTGCACAGGTTCATCCTTTTTTATTTTTTCTTTTCTTAACCAACCTTTTGCTGTCTGTGTTTCTACACATACCCATCCATTAATAATTTCTGTTACTTGTACAGTTTCATCTGCTTTTAATTCAATTACATCTGTAGCATTAATTGATGGTATTAATTTTAATTTTGTATTCTCTGCAATTTTATATTCTCCCAATTCTATGTCATTAGTATTTTCTGTTGACGTAGTATTGCTTTCTTCTGTAGTATTTTCATTAACTTGATTGTTTTCTGTTGTACTATTTTCATTAACTTGATTGTTTTCTGTTGTACTATTTTCATTTAATTGATTGTTATCTTCTGTAGGTTCTGGATTTGAATTTACAGTAACTAGTTCTTTATTTACATATCCTGTAATTTGATTATGTGTTATTTTATACCAGTCACCTTCTTCTCCTAATATTTCAACTTCTTGATTCAAACAAATTTGTTCCAAGATTTTACTTTCAGCATCTGCTGTTTCTCTTAAATTAGCAACATCTACATTTATTGTTCCTGTATTAGCTGCTAAACTGATATTTATAAAAAGCAAACTAGCTAATGATATAATTGCCATAACGAAAATGCTTTTTATATTCATTTTTGTTTTCATTGTAATCCTTCTCCTTAAAAAATTTATATTTTATAAAAAGTAGTACTTGGACAGTATACTATAAATCCAAAAAAAAGTCAAATTTTGACTTTTTTTGATAGCTAGCCGTTACACAACCTGATTTTTTATAAGTAGTTTTACCATATTATATATCAATCTTTGTTTTTCAATATTACATCTAATAATCAATTCATATAAATCTTTATCCATATATTTTATTATATTTTCATTCTTCTCATTTAGAACGTCATATATAGAGATGTTTAGGAAATTACATATTTCTATAAATCTTTTTAATTGTATATCTACTCTACCTTTTTCTAAATCACTTATATAATTTATTGGAATCTTTAAATCCTTTGCCATTTTAGCTTGACTTATATTATTTTCAACTCTAGTTTCTTGTAATCTTTTACCAATATTAGAAAAATCTATGTTCATATTATCACTTCTCCTTTATTGGTAAATATAACATTATGAGTTTTATTTGTCAATACATTTATTTACATATTAGTAAAAATTTATTTTTATTAGTTACTATTCATAGTTATTAATTGCAACGTTGTTTTTTATTATATAGAAAAAACCTGATTTTTCTTATTTTAAATCAAATCAACATTCTTGTATGGGAAAAAGAGGAATCCTAAAATAGGGCTCCTCTTTCAATTTGACTGCCTAATTAGCAGCATTTGTGCATACTATTATAACTTGCGCATCATTTTTTTCAAGTTTTTTAAAAATGACGTCTTTAATTGACTTATCTTTTACAGTCTGCATTATCTTCTCATCTGGATATGCTCCTCTGACAATTAAATCTTTGTCAGCATCTTTCATATCAGGATGTGAATATATTATCTCCCATATTTCTTCCGGTACTTCTGCAAAAGTAATATTTGGAAATATTAATCCATTAGAGGCTACTTGCCCCATCATTTCGTATATCCGCGGATTATGAGTCCTTACTGTCAAAAAATCATTCTTGTCTTTTTTTATGATTTCTTGAAGCAATTTTACCCCCCAACCTTTTCCTTGGATATATGGATGAATTATGATACCATGTAAATAAGTATAACTTTTTTTAATACAGTTATCACATGTGGCAAACCCTTGGATTTCCTTGCTTTCATCAATTATAAAAAACAATTCCGCAAATTCATTTTCAAACAAATGATCATACATATCTTGATAATATGTAGGAAAATTAGCTTTATTAGCTATTTCTAGACACCGAATTGTGATTTTATCCTTTTCATTATCACTAAAGTCTTTTGGGGTTCTAATAATAATCTTATTTTTCATGCAAATTCCTCCTTCTTAGAGCATCATTAATTAAAGTTAAATAAGGTTTCTCAAAACTTATTGCACAAATATTATAGTTGCACTCCTTTCTTTTTACTAAATACTTTTAATATTACATATATTACCACCGATATATCTCTTTGTCAATAAATCACATTTCTTTTAATATTAATATTATATAATTATAAACTTTGTATAATGATTTTATCGAACATCTTTCTTTTGGACTATGTGCATCATATATATTAGGTGCTATTGCAATAAAATCTAGGTCTGGTATCTTGCCTCCGAAAAAAGCCTGCTTCCAAACATATATGCATATCTATTACTTTTGGTTTTATTGAAAAATATTGTTTATAAATCATTTTACATTTTTCTATAAACATAGATTTTTCTTTATGCTCATATCCTTCTAGTTCACTTTTTTTCACTTTTATTTTATATTCTTGTACAATTTCATTTAATTCTTCTTCTAATTTCTCCTCTACTTTTCTTCTGTTTGATCTTATAGAAAATGATATTTTTATTTTATTATTGTTATTTTCTATTTTTCCTATATTTAGAGAAACTAATGGATTGTCGTAATTATCTTTATAATATACGCCATTCTTAATCTCTTCTATAATTTTGATAATCTTTTTAGTAGCATTTGTATCAAAAGCATAATCATCATTTTGGTTGATTGTCTTTATATCTACTATAATATTTTCATTATCATTTATTTTTTCATTTAATGCTTTTTTATAATTTATTATTTCCTTTTTTATTTTGTCTAAATCTTTATTTCTAATATATATTTCACTATAACATTCTCTTGGTATTACATTTACTTTTCTTCCACCATATATGTTTTTTAGGCAAATATCGTATTTTTGAGATAATATTTTTAACAGATTTCCCATTTCCTTTATAGGGTTTCCTCTATTTTTTGATATATCTTTTCCTGAATGTCCACCTCTAAATCCACTTATTTCTATTTTGGTCAAAGTGGAGTCTTTTATATTATTTTTTTGTTTGCACTCTTCTATTTCATATTCAAAAATTTTTGCTCCTGCACAACCAATCCACAATTCTTCTTCATTCATATTATCTAAGCATATCATTTTCTTACTTTCTAACATACTTACATCTATTTTTTTTGCACCTTCCATTGTTGTTTCTTCTTGCACTGTAAATATTGCTTCTATTTTTGGATGGCTTATTTTATTAGAATTTAATATTGCAAGTATTATTGCAACTCCTATACCATTATCTGCTCCTAATGTAGTATCTTTTGCTTTTATATAATCACCATCAATATAAATATCTAACCCATCCTTTTCAAAATCATGATTACTATTTTCTTCTTTTTCACATACCATATCTAAATGGCTTTGCAAAATTATACTTTGACTGTTTTGCTTATCCTTTGTTGCATCTTTAATTATTATTATATTATTATATATATCTCTTATATACTTCAAATTTCTTTTTTGAGCAAAATTTTCGACATAATCTGCAATCTTTTTTTCTTTTCCAGACATTCTTGGAATACTACTTATTTCATAAAAATATTTCATCACATCATTTATATCAAATTCACTTGTATCCACAATTTTTCCTCCATTGTTATAACTCTTCTATCTTTCTTCATCTATAATACTCTTTATCTCTCTTTTCTGTGACTCTTCCTTGATATATTTTTTGTTACGTTCTACTAACTCTCTTGCAAAATCATATCTATATTTATGCATTTTGCTTCCAAATTCAATATATTCTTGTGGCAATCTTTCACAATTTTCTAGAGTTTCTCTTATAGTTACAGGTGTAATTCTTTGTGTTTCTCTTTTAATTGCTTCTATTGTCTCTTCAGGATATTTGTCTACTAAATAGCCTAACACATCTTTATAAGTTGAATTTTTTTTCTTTTCTCCTGGTACCATCATCCTTGAAAAAAATTTTTCTTCTGAAATTTCTTTAATTTTCCCTTGATTTATTGCATTTTCTATAAACTGTAAATTTTCATATAATCCTAGTACTCTTTCATTATCATACATTGGATATACATCTATTTTTCCTTTTCTTTTTAGACGCATAGACCAATTCTCATCATGCCTATCATAATTCCCATATAAACAATCATATACCATTTGATTAATTATTCTTTTTTTATTTACTAATATTCTTGATTGTATATAATCTTCTGAGCCTTCTCCAATCATTTCTTCGTATCCTTCTCTTACTCTACATTCAACAGAAGCCAAAATTACTTCTATATTATCATTAGCTCTACTTATCTTCTGATCATTTTTTGTTAGCTCTTCAAAAAGTTCTTTATTCTGTTCTTTAAATTTTTCTATTGTAACTTCTCCTGGTTCTAAATTATCTCCTTCTTCCAATTCACAATATATTATGCAACCATCTTTTTCTTCTGGAGTGGCTCCATTTCTCTCTTTATAAATATTTGAATAATATTGGTTATTGTGAGCTAATTCTGTTTTACAAGTTTCATTGCCTCCTTTTGTTGCTATAACACTTCCCACAAATTCACCATAATGATTTGCACAAAAAACTTTTCTATCTTTGAATTCATGTCTCTGAGGTTTAAATAATCCCTTTCTATTTGTCTGTGCATCTATATACCATCTTTTTCCCTTTAATTCTCCAACTTCTTCAAATTCCTGAGGCCTAAAACTATCAATATTTCGAAATTTATACATTTTATTTCTCCTCTTCTAATATAAATTTATCTGTAACTAATCTACCTTTTGTTTTTCTTAGATATTCAAATTCATCATATTCTTTCATATTTAAGTCTTTTAGAAAATCTTTTAGCTCATCTTCAGAAAATTTTTCAATTTTAGGAAGTCTTACTTTAAAGATAGCAAAAATCTCATCACTTTCATATATTTTGTCTAAATCATAAAAAGGAAGTAATGCCTTAGATATAGCTTTTTCCTTTATTGCTTTTTCTACATGTCTTCTACTCATTTTAAAATAATATTTTCTTTTTTCTTTATCTCTAAATAATGCTCCTATCAAATATTTTTTATTTGTTTTATAATCTATCCACTTTAAATATAAATATTCCATTCATCTACCTCAATTTTACTATCTAATCTGTTCATCTTTCTTTTGTTCATATTCTTTTAATACTTTTGAAATTTCTTTTTGCCTTTCTATAAAAATTTTTTTAGCAAATAATTTATGCTCTTTTGATAATTCTGGACATACTTCTAAAACCTCTTCTAAATCAGAAAACTTATATCTTCCTATGTCTTCTAATGAATCTATAGTTTCTTCATAATAATTTTCTAACATATGTCTTAATAATTTTTCAGGTGTTGTTCTTTGAACCTCTTCTGGAACTCCAATAAAAGATGTTAAATATTTCTCTTTAAATCTTTTATATTCTTTTTCATTAGACATATATCTTACTATATCTTTTTTCTCTTCTTGCATACCTAGTATTTGCTCATTATCATACAACGCATAATACTCTATTTCGTTCGTATCCTGATTTACTTTTACTCCAAAATTATCATCAGCTCTATCTCTGTTTGCAAACATCAGATCAAAAATACACATATCGAAGAACTCTTTTCTCATTCCTGGTATTTTATCTTTTTGCCCATTTTTAGTATAGAGATATTCTAATGATTTTAATATTATCTCTATATTAGTATAATTTTTCTCATACTTAGTTTTTCCTTTTACAGTCATCTCTTTATATTCTTCAGGATTTTCTCTTTTGTATTCTTCAACTATTCTTTTTATTTCTTTAATACTTTCATTTTTAGCTATTTCATAACGAGTTACAACTCCTTGAACTTCCACTGGTTTGTTGCTATACCTATTTCTTATTTCTATTTCTCCCAACTCTGCTTTACAAACTTTTTTACCCAATTGTTTTAAAATTAAATATGCTATATATTCAGCATAATGGTTAGCATATTGCTTATTTTTTTTATATTTAGAATTATATCCTGATTCAGATTTAAAGTGCCACGAAGATAATTCTGAATTCTTCTTATCTCTATGAAACATATCAACATGTATCTTATTATCAATTAACCTGATCTCTGGTTTTATAGAATCTTTGATAAAATAACCATTTTCGCGTTTAAATTCTTTTTGGATTCCTAACTCTTCACCTATTTCACTACTTACTTCTTTTAAACTTTTTACCTTTAACATATTTTCTCCTTTGTGATATATTTTACCATAACTTTTCAAAAAATAAAAGCCCGAATAATTACGAACTTTTATCACCCAAATATTATTTGTTACTATTCACAGCCATTACTAGATATTGTGATATATATTACACAGAATATAATATATATCACAAAACTCTAAATGGATTTAGGCCGTAAATAGTAACTACTATTTACTATATTATTAATGATTCTATATATACTAATTCTTCTAATATAGTATTCTGTAGCTTTTCATTATCACAAATATCTCTTAAATTTATTAAGTTATATTTTAATTCAATTATATTGTTATCATATGTAGTTATCTTAAAATATTCATTTACATTTTTATCTTCATAATTGTTTTTATCATTTTTTAAATATATAACAATTGGAACAATTAATGGTTTTTCGATATTTTGTATTTTAGAATACTGATTTATTTTTATGCAATAATTTAATATATTGTATGGCAAATTAATATTTATACTTTTTTGATATATAATTAAATAGAACATATCGTTTTGAGTTTTATATAAAATTCTTGTATTTTTACTATCTCTAATAAATTTTATATATTCCAAACTTTTTCTTTCTTTTTTTTCATTTCTCATAATTTCTTTTTTAAAATTTATCTCTTCACTTTCAAGTATTTTTTCACTTTCAACAAATTTATTTATCATCTTCTCTATTCTTTTTTTATCCTTTAGTAAATTTTCAATAATATCTTTATATATAAGATTTAATCTGCTTTTTCTTATTAGTTCATATTTTTCTATATCTTCATTGAATTCAAAATACTTATCTTGTTTTATATTATGTATAAACTTAATGTAGTCACTATATGTAAAATGATATATTAATATCACCTCCTTAATAATTATTTAATTGTTATGGGAATTTTTATAGATCTAAATTTGAATAAAATATATAAATTAAATTATGTATATTAAACCATAAAACACGAAAAAACACAAGATTTTCTTGTGTTTTTTATCATTTTTATGGCAACTTACAACTATTCTGGCCTATTTATCGTATCTTTTATATTTCTTATATTTGTTATAATAAATTATACCCGCTATTAATATTCCTGCTATTAAACATATAATTAATTTACTCTCTCCAGCATACGGTAAAATACCATTATATAATGTCTCATCACCTTTTTTAGAAATATTTGATGTGCCTGGTTCTTCTTCACTTTCTTCTATATTCTTTATCTCTATTACTTGTTCTGTTTTATTTCCTGCTAAGTCTTCTATCTCTACTGTTTCTACTGTATTGTTAGTATATACCTTAGTTATAGTCATTCTATCTTCTGATATTTCCCAACCTTCTAATTGTTTTATTTCCTCATCTGCTGTTATTTCTACTTGTACTTTATCAGTCATTTCTTCTGTGCTATATGTAATACTTAACTCTGGAACTTGTTTATCTATATTTGATATATTGATTTGTGCTACTACAGTATTTCCAGCAAGATCTTCTATTTCTATCTCCTCTTCTGTATTTTCTGAATATGTTCTACTTATTTCAGTTTCGTCTTCTGATATTTCCCATCCTGTCAACTGTTTTATTCTTTCATTTGCTTTGATAGTAACTTCTATATCTTTATTTGTTAATTCTTCTTCACTGTAATTTACTTCAACTTCAGGATTATCTTTGTCTATATTATTTATATTTACATTTACTACATTTGTATTACCGTATAAATCTTCAACCTCTATACTTTCATTAACATTTTCACTATAAATTTTTGAAAGCGTTTTTTGATCTTCTGATAATTCCCAACCATCAACTGGTTTTAACTCTAAATCAGAGTATATCATAACACCTACATCTTCATTAGTTGGATCCAAAGTTGTATATTCTACTGTACATTTTGGACCTACAGTATTTATATTATTAACATTTATATTAACTGTAGTCGCATTTCCTAATAAATCATAGACTTGTATTGTTTCAGTTGTATTTTCACTATATTCTTTTTGCATCGATTTAGCATCTGATGATATAGTCCAACCATCTACTTCTTGAAGCTTTTCGTCTGAATTTAAAGTTACAGTTACTGGTTTATTTGTTTTTTCTGTAGTACTATAATCAACTGTAATATTAGGTCCTGTTTTGTCAATATTATCTACATTGACACTAACTTCGAATTCTTCTCCTCTAGAATTTTTAACTACAATATTTTCTTTTGTATTCTCTGTATATTCTTTTTGCATTGTTAATCCGTCTGATGATAATTCCCAACCATCTATTTCATTCATAGCTCTATTAGCTTTTATTTTTACTATCACATTGTTGTTTGTATTTATCTTTGTGCTATACTCAACTTTACCAGAAAATTTTTCATATGCTTCTGTGGATAATACTGGTACTTGAAATGTTGTATTTTGAATAACATATTGTCTCACATATGGTATATGAGCCTCCAAAAAAGTTTGATTATTATCATCTTTAGAATTCCCACCAACCATAAAATAAGTATGATTATTGCTTGTACCACTTGAATCATTATCCCATGTAACATCGATTGCATACCATTTTTGCTCATAAGTATGATATAAATATATCCATGCATGTGTAATAGTGTTTGCTTCAGATCCTCCATATATATATATGGTTTTTAGGCCTTTTTTATCACATAATATCTTAAATAATTGTGCCATCCCTTCACACACAGCCTCTCCATTCATTAGTGCTCCATAAGCTGTATGTACAATATTTTCATCTACATTCTCTGCAAATATAACATTTTCACAAATATAATCATGTATAGATCTTGCTATATCATATTCGCTATTTCCTGTTATTGAATTAGCAACCTCTTGTATTTTACTATTAAAGTTGTTTATATCCGCTCTTTCTTCAAATACTGAAATTACTGAAAATTCTGTTATTTCTAGTATACTTTCATCAGCATCTACTTTACCTTTATAATTTACCTTAGCCTCTCTCCACCAATACCTATCACTATTATCTAACCTAAATGCACACATGCCATCATATAAATATGGTGCTAAATTTGCGTCAAAACACTCCCATAGTTTATCTTCACTAGTATCAGATACTTTATATCTACAGCCCTCTAGTTTAATTGTAACAGTTCCTTCTCCTGTAGTATCTTTTAGCATTGCATTATATATCTGTCGTGATATGTCACTAGTAAGTTGATTATAATAATACTCTTCTATATCTTCTTGAGAAAGACTTTTAGGACTAACCGTCAGCCTACTATATAGTCTACTATTATCCATTAGTACATTTTCGTCTAGTTCAATAGTCTTTTCTACTGTCACTACATCTTCTTGATTATTATTTATTTCTGTTGCTTTTGAAATAGATGTATTATATATAAACAATATTATGATAAATGTTATAATTGAAAAAATGATTTTATACTTTTTCATAATTCCTCCTAATATACTAAATCTAACAATATTTTATCATTTTCGCAATTTATATACAATAATTATATTAAAAATGTAATACAATTGTAACAATGTTGTATTACATTTTACCATAAATAACTTGAATATATATATTATTTTAAAATCTTGTCTATTTCTTTTTTCGTTAAATATCTCCACTTTCCTATTTCTATATCTTTTACACCAATATCTGCGATTTTGCTTCTATGTAGAGCTACAACTTTATGCCCTATTGCCTCACACATTCTCCTTATCTGTCTATTTTTTCCTTCATGTATAACAATTTCTAGTCTTGTCAAATTTTTTTCATTATCTGTTTTCAAAATTTTTACTTTAGCAGGTTTCGTTATATATCCTCCTATATCTACACCTCTTCTTAAGTTACTTACTTTTTCTTTATTGACAATTCCATTTAAAGTTACAGTATATGTCTTGTCCACTTCATGTTTTGGATGTGTAACTTTATATACAAAATCTCCATCATTAGTCAATATTAATGCTCCTGATGTATACATATCTAATCTTCCTACAGGAACCAATCTTTCTTTTACTTTCACTAAATCCAGGACTGAATTTCTATTAAATTGATCCTTAACTGTTGTTACATAACCTATAGGTTTATTTAATAATATATATACTTTTTTATTTTCTAATTTTATTGGTTTATCATTATATTTTATTTCATCTTTTTCTGGATTTATTTTTGTCCCCAATTCTGTTACAACATGTCCATTCACTTTAACTTTTCCTTGTAAAATTAGGTCTTCTGCTTTTCTTCTTGATGCTATCCCTGCTTCAGCTAAATATTTTTGAAGCCTTATTTCTTCCATATTCCCTCCATTAACTTTTGGAACATTCCAAATCTTCCAATATATTTTCAAAATATTCAGGTAGTTTTGCTTCTAAATACATTTTCTTCCCTGAACTAGGATGTGTAAATTCTAAGCTCTTAGCATGTAGACATTGTCCTTTTATATTCCATTCATTTTTTCCATTTGAGTATACTTGGTCCCCTACTATTGGATATCCTATTTGTGATAGATGTACTCTTATTTGATGTGTTCTTCCTGTTTCTATATTTACTTGCAATAATGTATATTTTTCATATCTTTTTAGTACTTTAAAATGTGTAATTGCTTCTTTTCCATTTTTAGTTACTGCCATTTTCTTTCTATCTTTATCACTTCTGCCTATTGGCATTTTTATTGTTGCTTCATTTTCCTTAACTATTCCTCTTACTAATGCAATATATGTCTTTTTTACTTTGTGTTCTTTTATTTGTTCACTTAGGTTTATATGTGCTTTATCATTTTTAGCTACAATAATTATTCCTGATGTATCCTTATCTAGTCTATGTACTATTCCTGGTCTTATTTCTCCTCCAATTCCTGATAAAGAGTCTTTGCATATTGCCATCACTGCATTTACCAAAGTACCATCTGGATTACCATTTGCTGGATGAACAACCATTCCTTTTGGCTTATTTATTACTATTATATCATCATCCTCATATATAATATCCAACGGAATTTTCTGAGCTTTTATAGATATTTCTACTGGCTTTTCCTCTTCTACTTGGATTTTATCTCCTTGTTGTACTTTATATGATACTTTTACTTTTTTATCATTTACCAATACTTTACCATTTGTTATCAATCGTTGTACAGCTACTCTTGATACATCTTTTAGTTCTTCTGCTAAATATGCATCTATTCTTTTCCCATCTTTTTCTACTTCGAGATATTTCATTTTTTTATCCTTTCATATTTTGATTTTTTTCTTGTAGTCTCACACAATTTAACTAACGTAAACTCAGTTCACGAACAAGAATCTCTGTGGTCTTAAAATGTTATAAATAGAGGAAATGTTTAAGAATGTTCACTATTGTTCTTACTTCTTCTATTAGTCAACTCTTTCCCTGAAAATGCTGCAAATATTGCGACAAAAGATATCCATCCTATAGCAATACAAATATCTGCTATATTAAAACTTGGGAAATTAGTAAAATTGATAAATTCTACTATTTCTCCTCTAAATATTTTATCTATTATATTGCTAATTCCTCCAGCTAAAGCAAAACTTAATAATATTTTCGTCTTTTTTGTTATAAATTGATTATTACTTTTAATAAATCCAAAAATAATAAATAATATTATTAAATTTGTTAATATATTCATTGCTTTAGAAGTTTCATCATAAATTCCACCATGTGCTTGATAAACATGTAATTTTAATATATTAGGTATTATTGTTATATCTTCAGTATTTAAAATTATATTTTTGGTTAATTGATCTATTAGTATTATGGCTATTACTATAATTGCTACTAACAAATATAATTTTTTTGATTTGTTTATCTTACTTTTTTTCATAAGCACCTCTCATAATCATTATACATTTACTCTTTGATATATAGTGAAATATTTATCCTCATATAATTCTATATAATTTGGATCTTTAGTGTCTTTGATAATCATATTCATCTTAGAATTTTTATATGTTATTACATGTGTTATTCCGTATTTTTCAAAAGTATCTTCATAAAATACTCCTAAGCTAGATGTTTCTATAAAGTCCATAAATATGTCATCATCTTTACCACTAAATTCTGGGGCATATAAGTCTGCTCTTGAATCAATAAATACTGGTATACCTCTATATATCATATAACTACCATAGTTATATTCATTATAAAATTTAGCATTCCCTAAGTCTATATTTTCTAATATATAGTCACATGCTTGAACAGGATAAGAAGATTCATCTATATATTCATCATATTTTTTAGGCTTATAAAAATGATAACTTAGTGGTAACATCACAACTATCATTAATATATAAATAAATATATTTGCTAGCATTTTGTTTAATTTTTCTATATTTATTTTTGTATACATTTCTATAAGTCCACATATCATCTTATTTACAATTAATACCCCTATTATGCAAAACATTGTAACTTGCCTACGTGATGATAACATCAAATAGCATAATCCTGCAATCATAAATAAATCACTTAATTTTATTTTTGTTTTTGTGAATGTTAAAATTGCTAATATTAGAACAATTGCTGATAATGCTTCTGTTTCATCTATAATAGTCATTGGTAAATGTTCATTAATATTTTGAGTTGTATTTCCTTGCATAGTTTTATATAAATACGTATATGGTGTATCTCCTAGTGGTGTTAATAGTCCTGTTAGTGCACATATAACCATAACCAATATAAGCCATTTTACATTATTATTTTTGTTTAATTTAATTTTATATGGATTTTTTAAATCCTCTTCTCTTTTTATTTTTATTCTTTCATTTTTTTCTAAAATATCTTTTAATTTTTCTTCTAATTTAGCTTTTTTATCAACATTTTTTCCAGACTTTGTTAATAATTTTATCCTTAATTTTAAAAATCCGATTTTTGCTTTTCTATATATCACTATATCAGCTAATATTGCTAATAAATATTCTGCTATATATGGTAAAAATAGTACAAATATAAATGGCCAAACTGCTACATGTAAATTAGCAATTAATGTTGATATAATTACTAATCCTATTGCATATTTTATCTTTTTATTTTGCAAGAACATCTCAATAAAATAAATTATCCATACAAATAAAACAAATGTCGCTAACTGTGCCCTTGCTGCTATATATCCTCTTATAATATATATCACTAATATAGTTAATACAAATGAAATAGGTTGGTTTTTAGCTATCTTTGTATTTACTATATATATAGAAATTCCTAAAATCACAGATAATATACATGTTGATACATAAATACCTGTCATTCCAAATGCAGAATATATGAAATATGTTATTAAATCATATAACCAATGTGGATATGTATATGCTAAATCTTCATGCCATGAAAAATGATCTTGCATATCTATTCCTGTTTTAGTTATTTGCTCTCCTATTTTTATTGTGTAATATGTGTCATTTTGCAATGTCACTGGTGTCATGGCAACACAAAATATGGCAATTAATATTACTGCTAATATTGCAAAAACAATTTTAGAATTTAATATTCCTTTTTTATTTTCTGTTTTTTCTTTTCTCTCTTTTAGTTTAAACATTTCTTTCCTCCAATAAAAGTATTCTAAAAAATTATATCAGAAAATGTTATGAAAGACTAGTGCTTTTTTGAAAAAGTTTGTAAGAGAGATGGTTTAGCAGATAATAGGGGGAGAGACAGTAGGGGGGAAAGAGCAGACAGTAGACAGTAGGGGCCAGTACCGAAAATGTATGAGAAAATCCTCATACATTTTCGGTACTGGCCCCTACTGTCTACTGTCTGCTCTTTCCCCTATTGTCTTTCTCTGGCCTACTGTCTGCCTATTTTTATTCTATACAGCTTCTTTATTTTCTTCTTCAACACTATTTTCATCATCATTTTCTTCTATTACTTCTAGACTACCAACTGAAACTTCATAAGCAACTCTTGTCTCAACACTTCCATCTTCATGTTTCTTTTCATAAGTTCTTGATTGTACTCTACCTACTAATTTTATTTGAGTACCAACTTCAAGGTTTTGGCAAAATCTTGCATTTCTTCCCCATGCAATACATGGAATGTAGTCTGATTTATTATAAGCTCTATTTACTGCTAATAATATGTCTGCAATCTCTCTACCAAATGGTGTTTGTCTATATATTGGTTTCTTACAAATATAACCAATTAAAACAACCTCATTTGTAATAACATCTTTTTTAGTCATTTCATTTTCTTCTTCATCTTGTTGCTCTTCTTCTGTTATTATTTTTACATCTTTAGCAAACACTGTTAAAATTAATCTGTTTTTTTCATTTTCATAACTATTATATGATCTAAATTGACCTTTTACCAATAATTTTTGTCCTTCTTTTAATGTTTCATCATTTATTAATCTTTCTGAAATTGTAATTGGTATAATGTCTGCTACTCCACTTAAACGTGGTATGTTTAAATTAAAAACATAAAATCTTTCACCATATATTTCATGGCTAAATTTTTTTTCTCCTGTAACTTTTCCAACTAATGTTAAATAGTTGTTTTCTAAATAATTTGTATCCAATTTATTTTCCTCCTTAAATTTTATTTTATCAATTGTATTTTTTTACGTTCATTAAGTTACATTACTTATTATACAACACTTTTCCGGTTTTGTCTACATAAAAAGTTAAATTTGTAAATTTTTTGTAAAATTTCCTTATTTTTCAGCGTATTTACTCTTTGTATAGTAGATAAACCGAAAATATTGATAATAAATTTTCTATCTTTATTTGTTCATACTTTTTTAAATTTATACATATTTCTCCCATCTCAATTTCGTTTCCTTTTACATTTTTTATATTCCTTTGAATATATATGATAGCTTTTTCATCTTGAATGCTTGAAATTGTTATAGTCGATTTTTGATTTAATCCATAAGTTATGCAATTAACTCTATTACTAGATATTATCTTTGTATTACTACATATATCTGCATTTATAATTATATATTTACATTTACTACAAATACTATTTATTATTTCTTTTTGTTTATCTGAAATATTTATTTTTCCACAAATTAAAATTGTTTCAAATACTACATTTTTTATATTTGATATACTATTTGAATTAATGTTTATAAATTCTATATCTTTTCTTTTTAATATTTTTATTATATATCTTTTTATAAATTCAAATTCTGAATTATTTGCAAAAACACCAATAAAATGCATCTCATATATCTCCTAAAGAATATATTTTAAGTTTTCCCATTATTGGCAGATTTATACACATTAATTTATATTTTGTGTTCCTTTTGCATCGATTGTATAATTATCTTTATATATTAATTCTGAAACTTTTACTATTCCTAAACCTTTTTCTTTTATATTTTTTATTATCATATCTAAACTATCTGCTGTATGTTCTGTTCCATTATGCATTAATATTATGTCTCCTGCTCTCATTTTATCTTTGATTCTTTTCCACATTTCATCTCCATTTATTCCTGTATAATCTAGAGTATCCAAACTCCATTGTATTGTATAATATCCTGAATCTTGTGCTGCTTTTATTACTGTTTGATTATATTCTCCATATGGTGTTCTATATAAATCTGTTTTAATACCTGTAATATTTTTAATCTTTTCATTGCTTTTTTCTATTTCCTCTATATTTTGTTCATATGTTAAATTATTTACATGTGGATGTGTGTCACTATGTGAACCTATTTCATGCCCTGCTTCATATATCTTTTTTACTGCTTCTGGATATTTTTCTATCCAATCTCCTACCATAAAAAAAGTTATTTTCGTATTGTTTTTTTCTAGTGTTTCTAATATGCTGTCAATATCATCTGCATTCCATGCACAGTTCATAGTTAATGCCACCTTTGTTTCCTCTGTTTTTACATTATATATAGGTAACAATTTTTCATTTGTTACTGAAGTGGACACTGCGTCTTTATTATTGGTAAATATTCCTGCTATACAAAATAATAATACTACTGTTACTATAGATATTAAGTATGTATAGATCTTTTGCTTATTAAAGATTAAAAACATTAATAAAACCTCCAATTTTTTGCTACTTCTATTGTATGCTTACTTTTGTAGAAAAATTCGGATTTGTTATAATATTTCTTTTTACTTTTTTAAAGCTCTAGCAGGCTTTTTTAGTATTTTACATATTCATAATATTTTTAGCCTATCATTTCTGTGTATAATTTATTTGTCGACGCGAAAAATTGTGAAACAATTTTTCTGTGCAATTTTGTTTTTAACATTATAGGAAATGCAATTTCCTATAATATTAAAAACAGATATAAAACAATATCTATATCTGTTTCACACATTCTAAAAACTTGTAGTTTTTTTCACAAAACTACAAGCTTAATAAAATTCTACTAATTATTTGTTATTTATATTTTTATAATCAACTATTTATCATATCAAATAATTTTAATAAAAAGTTATTAATAGTTAATTACTACTTATACAATATCTATTAATTCTTTCATTGATTTTATTTTATAATCTGGCTCAATTAAAACTTCTTCTTTTTTCTTCCATTTGTTATTTATATTTTGCTCATACCATATAGTCTTTACTCCTAGTACTTTTACTCCTAATAAATCTTCTAGTAGTTCATCACTTACAAATGCAATTTTATTGTATTCTTCTTTTGGAATTTCTTCAAATGCTTTCATATATACTTTTAAATTTGGTTTTCTTTCTTTTACTTCTTCTGAAATAACTACTTTTTTAAAATATTTTCTTATATCTTCACGTTTTAAAATATATTCAACATTTCTAATAGAATTATTACTTATAATTCCTAAATAATAACCTTTTTCGTATAACTTAACAATCGTCTCTCTTGTCTCATCATCTAAAATATGAGATTCTAATAATAGCATATCGATTTTTTCTAAATCTTCTTCTGTTATATTTAAGATTGATGATAAATCTTTATATATTTCTTTTTCTGTAACCTTTCCTAGAGAGTTTAAAATTTGATAGTTTTTCCATTTTCTAAATATATCATCCCATTTTAAATTATATTTTTCTAATATTTTATTTATTTTATTATCAACATTTTCAAATTTACTGATTAATGTATATCCCCAATCCAAAAATATGTATTTATATTTCATCTTATTTTTCTTCTCCTTTATCCTTTATATTGTGTATTTCTTCAATAATCTCATGTTCAAAAAATCTTTCTTGAAATTCTACTAATGCCTCAATTTGTTGTTTAGTATATATCTTTTCTTCAGGAGCAATGACTAATTTATCGTCATCATCATACAATCTATGGATTGCAGCTATACATTTTCCTTCATATTCTTCTACTGGTTCAAATATTCCTACTATATATGCATCCAATTCTTCACCATCACCACTAATTGTGTTTGGAACATACCCATAGTTAATTGGATATATAAAGTTCCACTCAGGATGTCTAGAACCCATTGGTCTATCCATAACAACTTTGACTTTCTTTCCTAAATAGTATTTATAATTTGCCTTTTCCATATATTATATCCTTTCTATCTATTATTTTATTTGTTCTAAATTTACTAATTCATTTTCTCTAAAAGTCATTTTTAATAAACAAGGAGCTGTTATATCTAAGTCTATATTTTTATATACTAATTTAACATCTTGATTTACTTCACACCAATTTAATAAGAAAAATTTTATTGAACCTCCATGACTTACAACTGCAATCTTTTTTCCTTTATATTCTTTTAAGATTCTTTTAAAAAAATTAGTCATTCTTTTTCTTGTATCTTCTGCACTCTCGCCGTCAGAAGTTTTAAATTTTCTATCTAATAATTGTTCTTGTGAAGGATCCCTTGTTTTTTTGTCCTTCATAAATTCTCCTAATTCTTTTAAATCTCCTAGTTTTCTTTCACTTAAATTACTATCCAAATTAATAGGTAAATTATTGTTACTTGCAATATATTTTGCAGTTGCTTTTGCTCTTGTATAACTACTTGACCAGATAACATCAATATTATTTAATTCTCTATTTTCACTTAATCTTTTAGATTGTTCTTCTCCATGTACTGATAATATTTCTTTTTCATTAATCATTTGAGAATCTTCATGTGTATTTCTAATTCCATTTTCATCAATAGTCTCAGCATGTCTAATTAGATAAATTATAGTATTTTCCATTTTCAACAACTCCACTTTTTATTTCCTATATTATACCAACAAAAAATGACTTTTTACAATAGTTATAACAGCCTTGCCAAAAAAATTAGTGTTTATTTTTTATAATTATAAATTTCTAATTGCTCGAAACCAAAAAAAGAACTACTAACTTATTATTAGTAATTCTTTTAGTTATCTATCTCCATAAAATATTTTTAATATTCCTTCATAAAATGGAAATTTCAATCTTTTAATTTCTTTTATGACTTTATCAACATTATACGAAATAGCTAACTGTTCAAAATTTATTTTATCATCTTTTATATCTAATATTCCTGCATTTGCTACATTAGTCTGCAATGGACAGCCTAATGAACCAACATTTACAAACCATTTATTATCTTTATTATTTATACAGGCTACATGAGTATGCCCATATACATAAATATCAGAATTGACCTGACTAAACATTTTTTTATTTTCTTCAAATGTAGGATTTTTTATATGTCCCTTGTATTCCCCTTCTTCAGTTATAGGATAGTGAATTACAAATATTTTTCATGATTTCCTCTAACTGCTATTAACTTATCACTCATTTGCATTAATGCTTGTACTACTTCTTCTGGACTTGGTCCTATTCCTATGATATCTCCACAACAGATTATCTTATTAACTTTTATTTTTTCAAACTCTTTTAATACTTCATTTAGTGCAACAATATTACTATGTATATCTGTTTATTATACCTACTCTCATATTTAACCTCTTCAATTATCATTTCCTAAAATCTTTATTTAATTCTTTTTCCTCTTCTAGATTTCTTTTTTCTTCGTCAACATATTCTAAAAAAATTTTATTATTAAATGCACCTTTCTTCTCTTCTTTAGCCTTCATTACTTTTTCTACTTCTTTCATATTGTAACCCTTTAATTTCATTATTGCATTTATAACTTCCATTAAATCTCCAAGTTCTTCAATACTATTTTCTTCTATAAATTCATTAGCCTCTTCTAAAACTTTTCTATTTAATTCTTTTAAATATTCTGTATCATCAAGAATTCTATATTTACATTTTCTACCTAGTTCATTATCAATATCTTCAGGAATTTTATCTCTAACCAACTTATTATAAGTATATCTAAAACTACATTTCATATTTTTTTACCTCTTATCATTTTTTATTATTTTAATATCTATCAATTCCTACACCATTTTCCAAATAAACTTTAATTTGTGTTATTATATGAGGAATATTATAATTTCCTGCAAATTTTTCATTATCCAATAATTCTTTATCTATAGTTACCCATTCTAGTTTATTCTTTTCTTCTATTAAACTTACATCATGTTTCAATATTCCATAATAAACTTGCAAATTATTTTTATATTTAAAATAATTCAAATCCATAAAATGCTCTAGTTCTATATCTTCTTTAGCTATTCCAGTTTCTTCAAACAATTCTCTATATGCTGCAAAATCGTTGGATTCTCCTTCTTCCACTTTTCCTCCAACAAAATTATACTTTCCTTTGTATGGTTCTTTGGCTCTAATACAAAACAATACTTTATCTAATTTCTTGTTAAATACAACTATTAAATTAAATTTTCTCATATTACCACCTAAAATAGTCCCTTTCTAAGTATCCTTATTTTTCAATACTTTTTCTTTCTCTATCTTTTTCATCTTCTTTTACTTCTAATTCTCTATTTTTCATAAACTTATCACTATTTTCCTTTTGTTGCTGTAAGCTTAAACCGCTTTTTAAACTTTTCTTAAATATGTTTTCTTTATCTACACAAATATTCCCTTTTTTGGCCTCTTTTATAATATCTCTAATCTCTTGTTTTGATAATGGATTTTCCATATCCTTCTCTAAAAATACTGTTTTTCTATTTTTACTTACAGGCTTAAATCCCAATCCTACATATGCAACTATATTTGGTAGCATATTTATTCCTGTGCTTGTTTTTTGATAATTAACTCCATTTTCTGCAAACCAATCTTCTACGCTTCTGTCTAGGTGTAAAACTACATTTTGTTTTTCCTTTTCGCCTCTTTCATTTATAAATTCTTGATTCGTATTTCTTAACTCTTTTTGAATATATAACCATGGTTTCCATCCCACAATTTTATCTTTGTCTTTTGATATTTGAGCCATTTCAAATCCAACTAATTTATCATCCTCACATAACATAAATAATTTTGAGTTTTCCTTCTTTCCTTCCAAAATATCTCTTGCCATATTTTTGCTATGTTCATGATTTTCTGGTTTACTTAATCTATCCTTAAACTTATTAAACAGTTTCTGAAATATATTTATCTTACTAGCCTTAGCCGGTAATTTTTTGTTTTTCTCATTATATTCATCCTCAAATTCTTCAATTAAAGTATATAACTGTTTCCTTTGTTCTTCACTTATTTCAGTAACTATCTTAAATATACCATTTTCTTGTTCCATATTTTTCTCCTAACTATATATTCTTTCTTTTATAATTTTAGTATTTTTTTATCTTTTATGTTCGAGTATTCTTTTTTAATTCTTCAACAACCGTATGATATGTATAAAAACTTCCTATAATAAAATTTATGGTGTTGTTGTCGCTATTAATAGCATCCTTTATAGCAACATTTAAATCCTTTTTGCATATTTTATCTTCATCAACAAATTTCTTCATACATTCAAATAATTCTTCTTTTGAAATATATCTTTTTTCGTCATTGCCAGAAGTTAAAATGAATTGTGCGTTTTTATCGTTTGATAACAGTTTTAACATTTCTTTATAAGCTTTTCGTTTTAATATTCCTACTATATAAACTCTTTTTTCATTATTATAATACATTTTGACCATATTTTGTAGATTTTTAATCGCTGGTTCATTATGTGCTCCGTCAAAAATAATTGTTGGATTGCTATTTAATTCTTCCATTCTTGCTTTATGGATAACCGTTTTTAATCCTTCTCTTATATTTTCTACATCCACTTTATAACCATATTTGTTTAAAATCCTCATTACTTCTATACATAAACTAGCATTTTTTATTTGAATTTTTCCTTTTAAATTTATGGCTAAGTCTTTTATTTCTTTATAGTCAAAATACTGTAGTTTATTGTCAAATTTATAATTTGATATATCACTTTCTTTGATAATATGTATTTTATTATTTTTTCTTTTACATTCTTCAATAAATACATTATCTATTTCAGGTGTTTGCTCAAATACCACTGTGTCTGAATTATTTTTTATAATCCCTGCTTTTTGATATGCTATTTCTGGTAATGTATTTCCTAAAATTCCCATATGATCATAACCAATTGAAGTAATTACAGATACTATCGGCTTTTCTATTATATTTGTACAATCATATAATCCTCCTAGTCCAGTTTCTAGTATAGCAAAATCAACATTGTTTCTATAAAAATACAACAAAGCCATTATTGTTAGTAATTCAAATAAAGTAATATCTACTTTTTCTGTCTTTTTATAGTTTTCTATTTTTGGCTTTAATTCTTCTATTATGTTTGCCATTTCATTATCAGAAATATCTTTGCCATTTATACTGATTCTTTCATTATATTTTATTAAATGTGGAGATATAAATTTTCCTACTTTATATCCTTGCTTTATTAATATATTGCTTATTGTTTCTGTACAACTTCCCTTTCCATTTGTTCCTGCAATATGAATAAATTTCATGTTTCTATCAAAATTATTATAAATATCAACAAAATATTTCATTGCTTTTAATGATGGATCTTTTGCTCCTTTAAAAAAATTACTCAAATATTTTTCTACATTCATTATTTTAACCCCTTAGTTCTTAATATCATAAATATATCCAACTTCTTTATATGTTCTTCCTTCTATTTCAAAATATTTTTCGTCATCTATTAATCTTCCACCCATTTTTTCGTAAAATTTTCTTGCATTTTTATTTTTTTCCAAACACCATATTATCATCTTAGATTTATTTTTTATCTTTAAATCATTTATCACGTATTCTACTAGTTTTCTTCCTACTCCTCTTCCTAATTTATCACAATCTACATATAGTGCAATAATTTCTGAGTCTATATCTCTATTTTCATATACTGCATTATCATCATATCTGCAATATCCCATTACTTCTCCAGCTTTTTCTGCCACAATTACATTTCCAATATTATAATGTTTTTTCCACTTTTTTATCTTTTTATCTCCATTAAGATTATCTAAAATATCATCATCGATTATCCCTCTATATACCTTTTTCCAATCTTTTATATTTATATCTACAATCTGCTCTATATCTTCATATTTTACTTTCCTTATTGATATTTTTTCATTCATTTTATATTCCCCCTTTTATTACTATTAATCATTTTTACATTTTAAATTTCATATTTGCTTACTTATTTTTCTTCAAAATAACTTATTATTCCGTTATATATTCCCCATGCCAGTTTATCTTGATAATTATCTTGTAATAATTCTTGTTCTTCTTGTGGATTTGAAAGAAATCCGCATTCTACAATTGATATGGGTATTTCTACATGTTTCATTATATATACTGTATCTAATTTCATAGCAATTCTATTATTTTCTTTTTGTATAGTTTCATTTAAATTTGTTTGTATCTGTTCTGCAAGTTCTTTGCTTTGTTCTGTTTTAGTGTTGTAAAATGTTTGCCATCCATAATATTGTTGTTGTGCTATTTTATTTAGATGTATTGAAACAAATATATCTGCTGAACTTTCATTTCCAATTTTTACTCTGTTATGTATATCTGAAATCTTCTTTTGTTTTAATGTTTTTGAATCTAAATCATATATTGCGTTTTCATCTGACCTTGTGAGAATTACTGTACAACCTGATTGTTCTAAAAGTTGTTGAATTTTTAATACTATTTTTAAGTTGATTTCTGCTTCTGTTGTTCCGTTTTTACTTTCAGCGCCGTTGATCTGGTGTACCATGCCCCGCGTCTAGTATAACAGTTTTCCCTGAAATTGGCAATGCTGTTACTTGAACTGCATCTCCTATTTCTCTTTTTTCATTAGTTGTATTTTTCTGACCTATGTATACACTAAAACTAATCATAAACGCAAAAAATATAATAAAAACTCTTTTTTTGATAATCTTTTCCATCTTATATCTCCTAAAGTTTTTATTATATTTATATGTTACACTTATATTTTTATTCTGTAAAATTTTTATTTTCTTCTATCTACTGCATAACTACTTCCCATTACAGATTTAGCAGCATGTTTTACTTGTGCACCTACTTCTCCAATTTCAAGTATATTGTTAAATCTTCCTGGTTCAACGACAACAACTCCTATTGAAAGAGAGGTTAGTGGAAATTGTTCTACAATTCCTTTTCTGTTTTCTACTTCTATATATCCTTTTTCTAAATCCTTTTCTGTAAAAAATTTTCCCACCTGGTTGTCAAACATTGCTAAAATATTTTGGCATATTCTTTCACAGCTTGTTGATGGTATAATTGCTACAAAATCATCTCCACCAATATGTCCGTATAAATGCTTCTTCCTCTAAATTATTATGCAATGATTTTAATATTGTATCTGCTGTAAATTCTATTATTTGATCTCCTTTTAAAAATCCATATACATCATTATACGCCTTAAAATTATCTAAGTCTAAATATAATACAGAAAATGGTTCCTTATTAGCCAATCTCTTTTTTAGTTCTGCATGTATCTGAACATTTCCTGGCAATCCAGTTAATGGACTTACCCTTCTATTATTGGACAATAACCTATTTAAATTTTTCACTGTAAAATATAGATATTCTTCATCTACAGGTTTTTTAATATAATATTCTATTGATTCTCTTAGTATTTTCATACGATGTTCTTTATCACTATTAGAAGATACTACTATTACTGGAGTTATTTTGTTGTCTTCGTCTCGTCTTATTTGTTTACACAATCCAACCACATCTCTATCTATTGCATCTTCGTTAATTATTATTAATGATGGAATATTTTTTAATGCAATATCAATTTGTTGTGATTTTACACTTATAAATTTATATTCCTTATCATTTTTAAACAATTCTCTAAATATTACTATAGAAGAATCATCATCATCAATAATATAAATTTCTTGAACCATATTATTCACCCTTTTTTTCTTTTTTTATCTTTTTATGTCTTAAATCAATTTTTTTATTTAATATTTCTGTAAATTCTTTTGTATCTATTGCTGGGAATGCTTTCTTTAATCTATATGCTCTCTTATATATTCTCTTTAGAGTTTTATCTCTTTTTAGTTTCATTTCGTCAATTAATTTTTGAATATTATCAGTCGCTACTAGTTTCTCTTTCTCCTTTAGCTCTGATAATTTTTCTTTTATTTGTTCATTTATCTCTTCTACTTTCTCTAATGTTGCACTTATATTTTTTACTTTTATAATACTTACTATTGCATCAATTAATAATATAAGTGATATTATACTTACTACTATAGACACATATATAAATTCTATATTACTTAAAATATTTAATATAAATGGATGTATATATTTTATAAATAAGACTCCTAAAACTCCCCATGCTAAAGAATTTGTTAAACATATTCTTCCTTTATAATTAAATTTATGGTTTGAGTAATCCCAATATTTAGTTTTAAAAAGTTTTTCTAAGAGTACTCCTACTATATATTCCCATATGCTTAATACTATAAATGATATTAGAAATAGCATAATAATATTATTTTTGAATTTATCTAAAAATAATACCATTATTATAGCTCCAAAACCATAAATTGGACAAAAGGGTCCTATAAGAAAGCCTGTATTAATTATTTTTTTCTCACAAATAGTTCTTACTACACTTTCTAGCACCCATCCAAGGAATGAATAAATAACAAAATATGTTAGTATATAAAAAATAGTATTAGCCATTTTTTCCCCTTAATCTATTTACCTACATATATAATATATGTAGGTAAATTTTATTAAATTTATTTACTTGCCTTTACTTTCTTAGTATCAGAAGCTATACCATCAACATTGTATGCTGTGATTTCTAATACGTTATCATTTCCTTCTTTTAATCCTAACTTATATTTTAGTTCTGTTTTTCCGTCTTCAACTGTAACAGTTTTTTCTTCTCCTCTTATTAGAAAATCTACTTTTTCTAGCCCTGTATCATCAGTAATTGTTATTATATAATTTTCTTTTGTTTCATCTAATTCTACTGTTATAGTTGGCTTTGTTACTCCTTTTACTTTTTGTTCTTTAGTTATTGTTTCATTATTTACATCTACTAAGATTACTGTTAAATCATGTTCTCCCATAGGTATATCTATTTCTTGATCAACTGTTGTTGAATTTATATCTATTCTTTGCTCTTCTTCTTCATCCCATCTATATGTCATATATGAAATTTCAGTTTCATTTTCTGCTTGTATCTTTAATTTGTTTCCTGAAACAGATAAGTTTATTACTTCTTCTGTAGTATATTCTTTGTCTGTATAAATTTCTTGTCCATCAACATCTATTGCTGTTACATTTAAAGTATTTGTACCACCAGGAATTTCTATTTCTTGTTCTATATATTTTCTTCCGTTTCCAGTTATTGTTTGTACTTCACCATCATTCCATCTATATTCTATTTTGTCTATTGCCTTATCATGTGTTACTGTTAATAATACTGTAGTATCATCTTTAAGTGATTCTGTTATAACTGGCTTTGTTATTTCTGTTTTACTTTCGCTGTCTTTATATATTGCATATGATCCTGTTCCTATCATACATATTCCAAATATTATCATTATTATTGCAAATACTCTAACAACTGTTTTTATATCTGCTGGTCCACCTTTTTTCTTAGTATTAGTATTACTAGTAGCTAAGATTTGATTCATATTCTCACCTCATTAATAGTTATTCTTCTTATATCATAAAAAATTATAACATACCAAAATTTAATTGTAAAGTATTGTTTTTATATAATATAACACAACAAAATTCGCTTCGCGAGAACTTTTTTTACTTTTCTAATTTAACTATATGTATTTAGGTTCTTAAAAAAGCTTAAATTTTTTTCTGTGCAACGTTATTTTTTTTTGAATAGAGAAAACTTGATTTTTCTTTTGAAAATAAAATATAAAATATTTATCTTCACTTTGAATTGCGTAACTTAAAGTTTCATAGTGTTTCCTATTCAACCAAAAAATAAGTTTCAATTATTAGATACTTCATCTAATAATTAAAACTTATTTATATTTTATCCAGATTTATATATTTTATAAAACAAATTTTTTAATTAGAACTAATCCTCCAGCTAATGTTCCTAATACTGTTAAACCTAATGCAATATATATTGTTGCTCTACCTGT